>NZ_JBZMXT010000020.1:0-35973 GCF_058506495.1 Methyloceanibacter sp.
GCCACCCGCTCGGCAAACGCCCCTTCGCGCTCGGCGCCTTCCCCCTCTGGCCCACTGTAAACATGAGATGTTGCGCCAAGATAGGCCGCGCTCAAGGCGTCATCTGAAACGTCTTCTGACGTCTCAGACCCCAGCAAGCCCTCGATACCCGCGCCATAGGCCCCTGGAGCGGTCCCGAAAATGCGCTCAGGTTTCGCGCTGGTGTCCCTGGTTGCCGATGCCAGCGGGTTCTCGGCGTGCTCCTCTTCGCGCGCGGCGACCAACTTGACGGCTGCGTCCAGGAGGGCGATTTGCGTTGGAAACAGATCGCGGAACAGTCCTGAAATTCGAAACGTAACGTCGACGCGGGGTCGTCCGATCGTAGCGGGCGGCTGAACCTCAACACCGGTTACCCGTCCTGTGGCGGGGTCCCAGACAGGCCGGCAGCCCATGAGCGCAAGGCCCTGCGCGATTTCTTCGCCGCCCGTCCTCAATGTGGAGCTGCCCCACAGATCGATGACCAGCGACCGGGGCATGTCTCCGTGCTCTTGCATGTATCCGCGAACGACCTCTTCCGCCGCACGTTCGCCCAAGGCCATGGCGGTTTGGGTCGGCAGAACGCGCGGATCGGCTGTGTAGAGATTGCGTCCTGTCGGTAGCACGTCGCGCCGTCCCCGTGCCGGCGCTCCAGCTGGGCCCGGCTTCACACGCTTGCCGTCGAGAGCATCAAGGAGCGCGGCGCGCTCCACGTCTGCGCAAGCGCGCCAGTCGGCGTCGTCACAGTGCGGGAGCCGTCCAAAGACATGCAGCCCGTCTTTGACAGCGAGGTCTTTCAGATCGCAGAGCCAGGTATCGATCTTCTGCAACGCTTCCTGTTTGCATTCGCCTTGAGCCAAGCCTGCCTCGGCTGCGAGCCCTGTCTCGATCGCTTTGTCCACGATGAGTCCGGCAAGCCTGTCTCGCCGCCGCGTGTCCAATCCATCGGCGATGGCGTACTCATCGACTAGCTGCTCCAGTTCCAGCGCAGCTCCCGACATCTCCGTACCGGTGAGGGGTGGGGGTAAATGGCCAATGGTCACGGCTGCCACGCGACGTTTGGCCTGTGCGGCCTCGCCCGGGTTGGACACGATGAAGGGATAGAAGACAGGCAGCGCGCCGAGCACGACCTCAGGGTAACACGCGGACGTCAGCGCGACGGCGTGCCCCGGCAGCCACTCCAGCGTGCCATGCGCCCCGAGATGCAAAACAGCATTAGCGCCGATCTCGTATTGAAGCCAAAGACCAAAGGCGAGCAACGCATGGCGCGGCGGCAGAACCGGGTCATGGTAGTTGGCGCGTCGCTCGGTCGTCTTTCCTCGATCAGGCGGAAGCGCTGCCACGAGGTTGCCGAATCGGGCCGCTTGGAAGCGGAACGCGCCATCGCGAAAGTCCGGATCGTCTTGTGGACGACCCCAGGCCTCCCACGTCGTCGCGCCAACCGAAGACGGGACCGTCGCCAAAAGACGCTCATAAGCATTGAGCGTTAGGCTCAGGCCTCCGGTCGGATCTGTGAGGCGTTCGAGTAGCGCGTGCGACTCTGCTGGAACGTCGTCGACAGTGTAACCGGCTTTGCTGAGATCCGTCATCGCCGCCAGCGCGCTTGCGGGCACATCAAGCCCTACTGCATATGCTGCACGGCCGCCGGCGCCAGGATAGTCGGGCAGGACAAGCGCGATCTTCCTTTCTGCGCGCGGCAAGGACCGAAGGCGGGCGACGGCCGCAATCTTGCTGGCGACGGCCTCGATACGGTCGGGCTCCGGGCGGTTGACGCTTCGTTCGAAACCGAGGCTCTCATCCCGGGCATCTTTGTCTTTAAAGCCGAGGGCTCCAGCTAGCACGCGCCCGTCAAGTTCCGGCAACACCACATGCATCGAGAGGTCCGAGGGCCCAAGGCCGCGCGGATTGGAGGTCCAGGCCTCGCGTTGCGTGTTGGCGATGATCGCCTGGAAGACGGGAGCATCGCATCCGTCGAAGACGCCGTCGCCGGCAGCGAACGCCGTCGTAGTCACGATCGCCGATGGCTGGAGCCGATCGAGCGCATCGCGCACAAACGCGATGGCCTTAGGCACTTTCAAGCTGGGAACGAATAGGGGCGCTGGACGCAAACCATGCTTCTTCAGCGCGACGCAGAGCGCGTCGATGGGCGCGGTGTCGGCGGCAAGAAGTGATGCACGGTAGAATAAGATTGGAACGGTGGCCGGCCTCTCTAAACCATCCGTAATCTGATTGTCTTGGGCAATCAGCTTGTCGATATCAGTGATTCTACCATCGTGCGAATAGACGCCCATGAGCGGAAAACTCTGCGGAGCAGGCACCTCGAGTGCTGCGCCCCCAAGCGACGCAAGGCGTCTCAAAAGCCCGCGAAGATTTGCCGAGCCGCCCTCGCGAAAATAGGCCAGCAGCGTTCTGAGTTCCGATTCGTCGATCGTCGATTGCTCGAATAGACGCTGATCGTCTCTGTCTTCGCCGGGTAAAATCGCGAGGGCGACGCCGCGTTCACGGGCGATGGTATGCAGTCTTTCAACGCCGTAGCGCCACCACTCCAGCCCACCCAGAAGCCGAACGACAATCACCTTGGCATGCTGTGCAACCGTCTCAATCCATAAGTCTGTCGACATTGGATGGCGCAGGTCGCGTAAGTGAGCGAGCCGCACAGATGGAATGTTCGCCTTCTCAAGCGTGTATGCGGCCGCGAGGCCTGCGAGGTCCGTGTCCGTAAATGACAATATAGCGATGTCGCCAGGCGTTTGGCCGAGGTCAATCGGCTCGGCAATGTCGTCGAGCGTTGCGCTACTTGTCTGCAGAAGGTGCATCCGCGCTACCTATCGGTTACCCAGACACGGACTCTACACTAGAGCGGGACTCGCTTACCGAACGGGCTTCGTTCCCGGAGAGGGACTTTGCCACCGCGTCGTGGTCTAGACCCTTCAGCCCAATGACGACAACCTTACCCTGGCGGTCCTCGCTCTCGCCCCATGGCCGGTCGAAATAATGATTCACGCGCGGTCCCACAGCCTGGATCAATAGCCGCATCGGTTTTCCTGTCACGGCCGCAAACCCCTTCACGCGCAACACATTGTGTGCCTCGGCAACCTCTGCGATGCGCTTGGAGATGGCCGCCGGATCGTCGACCTCGTCAATCGGGACCACGAGCGTATCGAACTCGTCATGCTCGTGATCGTCCGTGTTGTCGTGGTGGGTCTTGCGGTCTTCGATGTGGTCCTCCGCACCGACCCCAAGGCCCAGCAATGCGGAGGAATCAACCTTGCCCTCAGACACTGTCACCACGCCGATCCCACGCGGAAGAGCGCCGGAAACCGCTGCCTTGGCACGCTCCAAGCCGTCCGTGTCGAGCAGGTCCCGTTTGTTCAGGACAATAAGGTCTGCACAGGCAACCTGGTCCTCGAAGACCTCCTCGATTGGATTGTCGTGGTCCAACGCATCGTCCGCCGCCCGCTGAGCAGACAGTGCCTCCAGATCGGCTGACACCTGTCCTGCAGCAAGCGCGGCGCCGTCTACGACGGCAACGACACCGTCCACCGTTACGCGGTTCTTGATTGCCGGCCAATGGAAGGCCTGAACCAGTGGTTTGGGCAGAGCAAGACCCGACGTTTCGATAACGATGTGATCGACCTGCGGCTCGAGTGCGAGAATCTCATCGAGTGCTGGGACGAACTCGTCAGCAACCGTGCAGCATAGGCAGCCATTGGCAAGCTCAACAATGTTCTCCTCACTGCAGTTCTCGTCGCCGCAGCCCTTTAGGATCTGGCCGTCAATTCCGACATCGCCGAACTCGTTGACGATCACCGCCAGCCGACGCCCATTGGCATTTGCAAGCACGTGGCGGATTAGAGTGGTTTTCCCCGAGCCGAGAAAGCCAGTTACGATCGTGCAGGGAATGCGGGCGACAGACGTCATTCAAAATCCTCCGGGAAGGGGCCAAGTCCTAGGGGTGGGACACGCGCAATAAGACCGCCCTTCAGCGCTTGAGGCCGGCCGCGCCAGGGTAGAATTCCGTCCTCGGCGGTCGCGAGCAGTTTTGCGCCTTCGACCAGTGCCGCTGCGTCATCTGGCGCGTTCAGTTCGCCGAAAACATAGGTCCAGCTGTTCTTCTTGCGCATCGCTGCGCTGAGCGAACGGCTGCAATTCGCCAGGCATTCGACGTGACGAACCGAGACCCCGGTGCCCCGAGCGGCTTCGGTTGTGGCGTCCGCAAGCATCCGCCCGGCCCGAGGTCCCTCGTCAGGATCGCCGGCTAATCGGCATGTCACGCAGACATAGACGATTGGGCCCTCGCGGGTCTCGTCCGTACCATCCTTGTTCGCTTCGGGGACTGCCACCCTGGTGTTTCCTTGGCGCTTCTCAACGAAAAGCAACATCGTGCAGGGTGCAAACCGGCCCACACCGGGGCCGAACAGAAACCAACCGTCGCAGAGGCACCCCGCCCGGCGGACGACTAGATCGACGGCAGGTCTCCTGGCTCCGCGGGTCTCTCCCTAGGCCGCCTTCCCGGGCTCCATCCCAGTGGCATTGGCTTGGGCGCCCAAGATCGATCTGGAAACCGGTCTATGAGCTATCCGCTTACAGTTGCGGGGGCAGCCGCGGATTTGGACATTGTCCTTACCGCGTTCCCTGTTTGCTCGAATTGAGCAACCGTCGATCCTGCACATAAGGCCCTGCGACGAGCGTTTGTCAATGCATCGCAGGGGCTTGCGACCCTGTAGGCGCCTAGTTTTCGCGGTCAGGTTCTTCTTGCGGCGTGCCCCTTGGGCTCTATATTTGAGGCGCCGCAGGTTCCCGCATGAGGCGGGACGCAAGAAGGGAACACGGTGAGGGAAACACTCTAGTCCGTGGCTGCCCCCGCAACTGTTGGTGGCGAGCACCCCTCATTAGGCCACTGGAGCCAGGCTCTGGGAAGACCGAGGGGGAGCGCAGACCCACAAAGCCAGGAGACCTGCCCGCGGCTCAAACCTCGATTGGCGCCCTCGGGTGGAGGGTGCCGAAAGGAAGAATCAATGTCCAAATCGGTGCATGGGGACCCGCTGGGGATTTCTGCGGGCTATACCCGTGCGTTTTTCGCGGGGCGCGCTTAGGCCGTGCCTGACAGCGGCCCTAGGGATCGTGCCAGCCGAGGCAACGAAGGCATCATCTTCGTTCTTGGGGGTGCCCGCTCGGGAAAGAGCCGTTTTGCTGAGAGCCTTGTCGAGAGTCTTCAGCCGCCATGGGTCTATATCGCTACCGCCGAAGCGCATGACGACGAGATGGCGGCACGCATCGCCGAGCACCAAGCCCGTCGCGCGTCCAGTTGGCAGACCCTGGAAGCAGCCCACGAATTGCACGTTGCCATTCGCGGTGCGCCCGAGGACGCCATCGTGCTCGTCGATTGTTTGACATTGTGGCTCTCCAATATCATGCACGGGCCATACGACGTCGGCGATGCCACGGCTCAGCTCGAAGACGCGCTGCGCACTAGGAAGAAGGCGACCGTGCTTGTCTCCAATGAAGTGGGCTTAGGGCTCGTCCCCGAAACGCCTTTGGGACGTGCTTTCAGAGATTCTCAGGGACGCCTCAATCAACGGATCGCCGCCGTAGCCGACCGCGTGATCTTCGTAGTCGCTGGCCAGCCTCTCATTGTGAAGGGAAATGCATGACAAAGACCGTCGACGAGAAGGACCTCGAGCGCCATCGCGCAAAAATGGCGAAGCGCAAAGAGCTTCAAGACGCCGAAGTTGCCGAGAAGACCCTCGAGAAGGGCCTCCTCATCGTCCACACGGGAACCGGTAAGGGTAAAACCACGGCGGCATTCGGTTTGGCCTTGCGCATGATTGGCCGAGGCGAACGCGTCGGCATCGTGCAGTTCGTGAAGGGCGCTTGGCACACTGCCGAACGAGATGCGTTGGAACGGTTCGGGGATCAGGTCGCGTGGTATTCGATGGGCGAAGGCTTCACGTGGGAGACCCAAGACTTGGAACGCGATATTGCGGCGGCTGAACGTGCTTGGGCCAAGGCGGTCGAGTTGATGAACGATCCAAGCTTCAGTCTCGTGATCCTCGATGAGTTGAACATCGCGCTCCGCTACGACTATCTGCCGTTCGACGCGGTCCTGGAAACGCTGAAGGCGCGGCGGCCGGACCTGCATGTCATTGTCACTGGCCGCAACGCAAAACCCAGCCTGATCGAGGCCGCGGACCTCGTGACGGAGATGACCCTCGTGAAGCATCACTTCGCTGCTGGGGTGAAGGCGCAAGCCGGCATCGAATTTTAGCGATGACCGCCCGCGCGCTCATGTTCCAGGGGACGGGTTCCGATGTAGGCAAGTCCCTGATTGTTACCGGGCTGTCGCGTGCGCTTGTCTTGCGTGGACTGAATGTCGCACCGTTCAAGCCGCAGAACATGTCGAACAATGCGGCCGTAACCGCCGATGGTGGCGAGATCGGGCGGGCGCAGGCGCTCCAGGCACGCGCGGCGCGCGTTGCGCCGAGCGTCCACATGAATCCGGTCTTGCTGAAGCCACAAAGCGAGGTCGGCGCGCAGATCGTGGTCCGCGGGCGCATCTACGGCAAGGCCAAGGCTGCGGAATACCAAACACTGAAGCCTGAGTTGATGGGCGCTGTACAGGACAGCTTTGTCCGCCTGAAAGCCGATGCAGATGTCGTTCTGGTGGAGGGAGCGGGTAGCGCATCGGAAGTGAATCTGCGGGCAAACGATATTGCCAATATGGGCTTTGCCAGGGCTGCGGATGTACCGGTCGTGCTGATTGGCGACATCGACCGAGGCGGCGTCATCGCCAGCCTTGCGGGCACGAAAGTCGTGCTCGACCCGAGCGATGCCGCGATGATCTGCGGGTTTCTCGTCAATAAGTTCCGGGGCGACCCAGCCCTGTTTGCTGACGGTATGGCACACATCGCCAACGCAACTGGGTGGCAGGCAATGGGACTAATTCCATTCTTCGCAGGCGCAAGAACCCTGCCAGCGGAAGACGCGCTTGCACTTGAGCAGCAACAAGCGGCCAAGTCCGATGCGAGGTTGAGAGTCGCCGTTGCGGTATTGCCCCACATAGCCAATTTCGATGATCTTGACCCGCTTGCCGCGGAGCCGGCGGTCGAGATCGTCCGTATACGGCCAGGCCAAGCGTTGCCGGGGGATGCGCAGCTTGTCATCCTACCGGGGTCCAAGGCGACACTCTCCGATTTACGGACCTTTCGCGAAGCTGGCTTCGATATCGATCTTGCAGCGCATCTGCGCCGAGGCGGCTGTGTGCTCGGACTTTGCGGCGGTTATCAGATGTTGGGTCGGCTGCTGCGGGACCCGGAGGGTTTTGAGGGTGAGCCTGGTGAAGCCGATGGGCTCGGGCTGCTCGACGTGGAGACGACGCTGACAGGTGAGAAACGTCTCGAGCCAGCGCGGGGGCAAACTTTCGATGGCGTGCCCTTTAAGGGTTATGAAATGCACATGGGCCGTACGGTCGGACCCGATTGCGAACGTGCTTTTGCGAGCCTCGATACCGGTGCGCGCGACGGAGCGGTCTCTGCAAACGGCCAGGTGTTCGGTACGTATGTGCATGGATTGTTTTCGGACGATAGGCAGCGTACCGCATGGCTCAAGCGATTTGCCGCAGGATCGTCGCAGGTTCGATACGACGAGCAGGTCGAGAGCGTTCTTGACACGCTCGCCGCTCATTTGGAGGCGCATGTCGATATCGATGGACTTCTCAAAGCAGCACGCTGATTGCAGCCACGATGGCAATCAGGGCGATCAGCAAGGCATCTGCAACAGCGTAGAGCCGCAGCGCTGTACGAATATCGTGCGCCGTGGCTGCACTGCGGCCCGTCCCCAGCCATGGGTCGAGCGATGGGCCATCCGTTTTGGAGCCGGAATAGTTGCGGGGGCCGCCAAGTGCCAAGCCAAGCGCGCCTGCCATCGCCGCCTCCGGGTATCCTGCATTGGGCGAGGCATGTTTAGCGGCGTCGCGTCGTATCGTCGTCCAGGCCGCGCTCGGGGATGCCTCTTTCGTCAGAGCAGCGGCGCCGACCAAAAGCACTGCCGACAGTCGCGCCCCTGGCAAGTTAACGATGTCGTCCAGCTTGGCCGCGCCCCATCCAAAGTCTTTGTAGCGGGACGAGCGATGGCCGATCATGCTGTCGGCAGTGTTGATTGCTTTGAAGACCGCGCCTCCCGGGAGCCCTGCCAGCGCCAACCAAAAGACCGGCGACACGACGCCATCGGAGAAACTTTCGGCCAAACTCTCGATCGCCGCGCGCGCGACACCCGCTGCGTCGAGCGAGCTCGTGTCACGGCCGACGACGTGCGATACGGCCGTGCGCGCGTCCTCCAAGCTTCCTGTTTCGAGGGCCTCCGCAATGGCGGCGGTATGGGTGTAGAGGCTATGCTGGGCAAGCAATGTGCTGGCCGCAACCGCGACGAAGAACAAGCCGAACGGCAAGAGGAGCAATACGGATTCCAGAAGGAACGCGCAGGCGAAAGTCACGAGCAGCAGCACCAACAATGCGGCGATACCGGCGCGCCGGCGTTCGGCACCCTCCTTGGCGGTATCGTTAAGCCGGTTGTCGAGCCGTCGTATGAGGCTCCCCATCCAGGTCACGGGGTGGCCGATGCGCTGCACGAGCCGCTCCGGATATCCCACGGCGAGCTCGACGAGCATCGCAAGAAGCGCTAGCGGTGCTGCCATGACGTTGCCCGATCCGACCTCATCAAAACCCTCTGCTACACCAAAGGCTGCGCCCTCACCTGAAGCACCCGTGACGCATGGGGGCGACCTCGACGCGGCGCGCGCGCATTTTCCCGGCGCGCCTGAGCCAATCGTCGACCTGTCGACCGGCGTCAACCCTCATCCCTATCCTATCGGGGATATCAGTGTGGAGGTATTTGCACGCCTTCCAGAACCAGCAGCACTAGCGCGGCTCACCAGCATTGCGGCCGTCTTCTACGGTGCGCCGTCGCCGGAGCACGTCGTCACGGCACCCGGGAGCCAGGTTCTCATGGCGATGATCGCGGGTCTGGTTCCACAGGGGCGCGCTACGATGCTTGGTCCGACCTACGCCGAGCATGCGCGTGTCGCCGCGCTTAGCGGTCATGAGGTGAGTACGGTCGAGACCCTCGACAAGTTCGATCAGGCTTCGCTCGCCGTTGTCGTCAATCCCAACAATCCCGATGGTCGTGTCGTGTCCCGCGACGAACTATTGGCTGCGGCGGAGCGCACAACACGGCAAGGAGGCGTTCTTGTCTCGGACGAGGCGTTCATGGAGGTTGGCCCTGAAAGTACAAGCCTGGCGAACGGCGTTGATCTGGCGCCGATCGCAGTGCTGCGGTCGTTCGGAAAGTTCTTCGGTCTCTCAGGATTGCGGCTCAGTTTTGCCGTAACCAGCCCCCAACTCGCCAGCCAGCTACGAGCTCGTCTTGGCCCTTGGCCTGTATCAGGACCGGCTATTTCAATCGGTTCGACTGCGCTTGCCGATCAGGCCTGGATAACGGAGACGCGTGTCAGGTTGAGCGCTGCCTCGAAAAGACTGACAAGTTTGCTTCAAAGGTCGGGTCTCGCGACGATTGGCCGAACGGACTTGTTCTGCCTTGTCAGAACGCAGGACGCCGAGCAGGTTTTCGCGACCCTCGGAGAGGCCGGTGTTTATGTACGCCGTTTCGATGAGTATCCGCAGCTGCTGCGGTTCGGTCTTCCGGGAAAGGAAATAGAATGGCGGCGCCTGAGCGACGCGCTTCAGGCCCTGTCCTAACAGGGTGGATCTTGCTGCGGGGCGCTAGTGGGCCCAGCGGCGGTTGTAATGCTCAGCCAGCTCGATGCTGCCCTGCGCTTCTTCGGGCAGCAGTCTCGCGATCACGCCCATGGCTAATTCCACGGATACCTCGCTGCCGCCGCACTCTTTGAGTTGATCTCGAAGCCAGCCATAGACTTCCTCATCGCCGGATTTCAGCCCTACGGCGATTTCTTCGAGCATCTGCACCAACGATTCGGCTGCCATCGCGTCCTCCAATCGAACAAAGCCCAAGGGAGAAGAGGGGCTTGCAGTTGGGTTAAAGCGGTACTGGTGCGATTCTTCCCCGAAACAAGCATACCTCAATGGTGCGTCTGCGAAGTTGCCCAGGAGCCACAGTCGGCTGTTTTCTACTCTACTGGCTGGGTCCGAGCGTGAAGGCGGGCATGTGCTCATCGGGATCGTTTGGCCCGGTGAAGGGAATTGGTTTCGCCGAGGCCGACGATACCGGAGCTGTATCGTCTGCAGCCACGAATACCCCCTGCTTAGGTTGCGGACGGCAGTAATGCTTGCCGCTGCGCGTCACGTTGGTGATGAGCAGGTCCACATGGAAGTGATTGTAGTGGGCGCGGTCGCTGCCGGGTCCGAGAACCGTGTAGAACTCTCGGCAGGCACCCGCAAAGGTCTCCCGCAGAAAGGCTTTTTCGGCCGGCGTACCGCGCCACCAGCCCTTCACAACCGTAATTGTGCGTCCGTCCGCGAGCGTAAATCCGGCGATATCCAGAGCATTGCCGAACGAGTGCTCGGATAGCTTTCCCGTCCGTTTGCCGTTGCGACCGCGGCAGCTATAGGACGAGATTTGCTTGATCTCGACCACAGGCTGACGGAATTGCCGCATCGCGGCTCGCTGAACGGAATTGTGGATCCAACGGTCCAGCGCGGCCGTCATGGGGCAGCCCATTGTAGCCGGAGGGGACACGCGGACGCGCCCTCCCAGCGCAGCCGAAACCCGCAGAGGCGCCACTATGCCGCAGGCACTGCGGCCGCGGATTGACGAGACCTGGGTCACGTAGGGCGACGCGCGCACCTTGCCCGAGGCCATGCATCGTGCCTCCGCACGATCCCGCCATTCCGCACGCGTATCGCGCGGAACGCCACCACCGCCACATGAGCTGAGAAGGACCGAAGCTGCGAGAGCTGCGGCCATGGACGCAATACGAACCCCGAACATGGGCAAGACTCTGTGCCTGAGGTCGTGAACAAATCTTCAATGCGGCGCCATTTAAGCGTAGGGAATCGCGAACGAATTGCAGCCAGTAATTCCCTAGGTGAGGCCCAACAACCTGCACGCCCTTGCGGTGATAGACTGCGACCTCTTGAAGTAGCCCTCCCAGGGGTCGCTTTTCAGCCGTGAGAGGCGCGCCGGCAACGTCTTCACCGTGTACGGTGCCCCGCTCTTCAGGTTACCGAGTTCATCCCAGCGCAACGGCGTGGCCACCGGTGCACCGGGCTTGGCGCGGGGCGAGTAGCAGCTGATCGCGGAGTTTCCGGGAGCATTTCGGAGGTAATCGACGAAGATCTTCCCTGTCCGGGTGCGCTTCAGCGGGTTTGCCGTGTAGCGATCGGGCGCGTCGGCCACGAGGGCCTCGGCCACAGCGCGAGCGAATTTCTTTACGTCGTCCCAGCCAGCCTTCGGTCTCAGAGGAGCCACGACATGCAAGCCCTTGCCGCCTGTGGCCTTGAGAAAGCTGGTGAGGTGGAGCTCCAACAGAAAGTCGCGGACCTGCTGTGCCGCGAGACGCAAGACCTCGAAGCCGAGCGCCTCGTCCGGGTCGAGATCGAAAACCAAGCGATCGGGCGTTTCGAGGGAGTCGATGGAGACGCCCCAATCGTGGATTTCAAGCGTTCCGATTTGAGTCAACGCTATGAGGCCGCCGGGATCTTCGATGTAGAGGTAGGGGCGGTCCGTACCTCCGCCCGGAACCTCGACCTCTTTTATGGCGGCTGACATGCCCTTCGTCGCATGCCGCTGAAAAAAGCGCGGACCGCCAAGCCCAGCCGGACAGCGGACGAGGCTGATTGGCCGCCGCTGGACATAAGGCAGCATAGCCGCCGAGACCTCGGCGTCGTACGCAGCGAGGTCCTGCTTCGTCAGGCCGATCGACGGGTAGAGGACTCTGTCTGGATTGGTGAGCGTGATGCCCTTACATGAGAGCCGATCAGGCTCAGCCGTTGTTTTCTCGGCCGCCATTGTGCGCTCTCCGTCTCTATCTTGCTCCGCCCAGAATGCCACGTCTCCGGCAACTTCCGAAATGCAGCTGTACCAATTGCCCTGCGCCATCGCTTGCACCTAGAGGCGATCAGTGGTTGCTTGCCGCCTATCGGTAAAGGTCAGGTGACCGAAGAATGACGGTTTCAACAAATGCCTCCGGCTGAGAAACAGCGCCAGACGCTTAAGGCCGCCGCCGTCATCACCGGGGCCACCCGAGGTATCGGTCGGGCTCTCGCAGATGAGTTCGCCAAGAATGGCCATGCGGTGATGCTTACGGGACGTGACGAGGCGCGCCTTGCCGAGGCGGCTGACGCGATCAGGGCAACGCACAATGTCCCCGTCTACTCTGTCGCGTGCGATCTGGCTGGGCCGGATGCTGGAAACAAAATAGAGCGCGCACTTAAGGACCAGGGCTTGTATTGCGAGTCGCTGGTGAACAACGCGGCGATGATGACGGCCGGCCATTTTTGGGAGCAGGACCCGGACACGTTGGCTAAGACAATTGACGTCAATCTTCGCGCAACGATCGATCTCACGCGCCGCTTTCTGCCAGACATGATAGCGCGTGGGGCGGGCGGCGTCCTTAACGTGTCCTCGGTCGAGGGCTTTATGCCGGTTCCTTATCAGGCGACCTACGCCGCGACGAAAGCCGCGCTCATCTCATGGAGCCGCGCTCTCGCGTATGAGGTAATGGGAACGGGGGTGCGTGTGTGCATGGTCGCCCCTGGCGTCATCGATACGGATATTCATGCAACAGGTGGTGCCCAAAACTCGGTCTATGCGATCCACCTGCCTCGAATGACGCCCGAACATATATCCGAGGCGGCCTATCGCCGTTTCAAGCGTGGCAATTGGGTCATTATCGAAGGCTGGCTAAACCGCACCGTCGTCGCCCTCGCACGCTTCGTGCCAGGTTATTTCCTAATTCCGACATCAGGCTGGTTTTTCAGTGTGCGCGACGAAAGCGGCGTTCCGGTCGAACCCAAAACGCTTGAGCATCCGGAATCAGAACCACGAAAAAAGTGACGAACGAGACACATATGGTGGAGCCGAGGGGAGTCGAACCCCTGACCTCAGCAGTGCGATTGCTGCGCTCTCCCAACTGAGCTACGGCCCCATTTTGAGGCCAGCATTTAGGGAGCGCCCTTCCGCTCTGTCAAGCAAGGCCAGCGCGGACTTTCGATATCTCAAACGTATTCCCGCTTGGCTCCGGCGCTGGAAGTGAAGTACCGGCTGGTTCAAACGATCAGGCTTTTCGTCGCGGGGCTTGCCCTTGGGCGCGCGCGTCCGCTACATGGGGTTCGAGGCCGCACGAGGAGGGGCCGCTAGATGGTGCCTTTAATCGGATTCATTGCCCTGGTTATCGACCTCTTCATTTGGGTTGTCATCGCGAGCGCGATACTGAGCTGGCTAATCGCATTCAACGTGGTCAATACGAACAACCGTTTCGTCTATTCGATTGCTGAAGCGCTGTACCGCGTAACCGAACCCGCGCTCGCTCCGATCCGAAGCTTTTTGCCCAATCTTGGCGGTATTGATATCTCGCCAGTGATCCTCATCCTTCTCCTGCTCTTCGTCCGCGACGTGGTGCTCCTAGGCTGGCTGCTCCCAGCCTTCGTCTAAGGTTCCCATGAGCGACGGCGTTTCCGGAATCCGTACGCCCGAGCTGAAAATTCGCCAAACGGAGCGCGGCATCGCGATTGCCATACGTGTTACGCCCAGTGCCGCGCGGGATGCCATAGACGGCCTCGGCGAGTTCGGCGGCGATCCGGTATTGAAGGCACGCGTGCGCGCCGTACCCGAAGACGGCAAAGCCAACGTCGCGCTCGAAGCACTGGTTGCCGATTGGCTCCACGTCCCGCGCTCAACTGTCACTGTGATTCAAGGAGCCAAGTCGCGGATCAAGATCGTTTCCATCGATGGGAATGCGATAGGCTTATCGGCTCTGGTCGCCGCGCGCCTTGCGAAACTCCGAAGCGCCGGTCTCTAAGCGGCAGCAATCTCTGCGGCAATGGCCTCGGCTGCTGCGCGCGGATCGTCGGCACGCGTGATGGGTCGCCCAATGACAAGGTAGTTCGCCCCTGCTCTGACAGCGTCGGACGGAGTCACAATCCGAGCCTGATCGTGCGGATCTGCGCCGGCTGGCCGAATGCCCGGCGTAACGATCAAGAAGTTGCGCAGACGCTCGTGGAGTGCTGCGGCCTCTTTCCCCGAGGCAACGATTCCGTCGAACCCTGCGCCTTGCGCCAGGCGCGCCCGCTCCTGAACGAGAGCAAGTGGAGGCATGTCAATTCCCTGCTCGCCGAGGTCCGCACGGTCGAGATTGGTGAGCACCGTGACACCAAGGAGTTTCATCGCGCTGTCGCCGCGTCCGCGAACAGCCGCATCCAAGGTCTTGCGATCAGTTGCATGCACGGTGAGGAACTGCGCGCCGGTATCGGCGATTGCCGCAGTTGCCCGCTCCACTGTCGCCTCGATATCGAGCAATTTGGCGTCGAGGAGCACCTTGTGGCCTTTCCTCAACAGCTCCTCGGTAAAACCAAGACCGCCGCGATAGATTAGCTCAAGGCCGATCTTGTAAACGCCCACGCTGTCGCCGAGCCGATCGACGAGGGTGCGCGCCTCTCCAAGGTCGGCGACATCGAGTGCCACAACGATACGATCTTTCGGCGTCAAACCCTCAGTCGTCATAATCTCTCCCCCAGGACGTTCTCTGTCTTAAGCGGTAAGCCTCCGCGCGGCAACGGCCAGCGCCTCGATGACATTTGCGAAGGATTTCTGCCGTGCCTCGTCCACAAGGCTTCCATCGTCGTCGAAGGCCTTTATCGCGCCGGGCAGAGCCATCTGTTGCGGAATTACCTGCGCACCAAAACCTACCGCGAGAATCTCTCGGAGCTGCAGAAGCGACCGCATGGCGCCGAAATAGCCAGGCGATGTTCCAGCGATCGCGAAGACGCGCGTTTGAAAGACATTAGGTTCCGTCTGTACACGGCTGACCCAGTCGAGCGTATTCTTTAGCAAAGCGGGAATACCGGCGTTGTATTCGGGCGTGACGATCATCACGCCGTCGTACTCGCCCAGCAGAGCCTTGAAGGCCCGAGCGCGTTCGGGAACGCCCTCGGTGGCCTCCAGGTCACCGTGATAGATCGGCATGTGATAATCCGCGAGATCGGCGAAGACCGCCTCGATACCGTTCGCCTCGGCGATCTTCTGCCCAAGACGGGCAAGCTTCTTGTTGTGAGATCCCTCTCGAGCGCTCCCTGCGAAAAACAACAAACGCATTAGCGTCTCCGTACTTGTTTGACACTTGCACCGCCCCGCCATGACCACCCGGCGAAGTGCGCAGGTGCCGCCCTCCTTTTGTCCGCGCGACGATGCATGTGGGGACTGCTCGGTGAAAGCAAAAGAGGCTGGCGAGCAATCTGTCGTCGAATTCGCATGATGAAGACGCCGGCGATGCGCCTACTCTCCGATACCGTCGAAAAACTCCTTCACGCGGGCGAAAAAGCCAGCCGACTCCGGGCTCGTCTCAGCATTCGACATGTCTTCAAATTCCCGAAGGAGGTCACGCTGCTTGCGTGTAAGATTTTTCGGAGTTTCGACCTCGACCTGAATGTACAGATCGCCTTGCTGCCGGGAGCGCAAGATCGGCATGCCCTTGCCCTTGAGACGAAACTGTTTGCCACTCTCGCTTCCCTCCGGGATCTTCACGCGGCTGCGCCCACCATCGATGGTCGGAACCTCGATCTGACCACCAAGCGCGGCAGTCGTCATGGCGATTGGCACACGGCAAAACAAATCTGCGCCGTCGCGCTGGAAGAACTCATGGGGCTTGATTGCCAGGAAAATATACAGATCGCCGGGCGGACCGCCGCGCAGACCGGCCTCGCCTTCGCCTGCCAGTCGAATACGTGTGCCGTCTTCGACGCCTTCTGGGATTGTCACAGAAAGCGTCCGCTCGCGCGTCACGCGCCCTGATCCCTGGCAATTCGTGCATGGATCCTCGATGACCTCGCCGCGGCCATCGCAGGTTGGGCATGTTCGTTCGATCGTGAAGAAACCTTGGCTGGCGCGCACTTTGCCGGCGCCGCCGCATGTCCTGCACGTGACAGGGGATGTCCCCGGCTTGGCTCCAGTACCCGAACACACTTCGCAGGTGACGCTGGTCGGAACGCGGATCTGAGCGTTGCGGCCCTCATAAGCCTCAGCCAGGGAAATATGCATGTTGTAGCGGAGGTCTGCCCCACGTTCTCGCCCCGAGCGCTGGCGGGGCCGGCGCGCGCCCATGAACTCTCCGAAGAGATCGTCGAACATGGCTGACATGGACTCAGAGAAGTCAGCGCCAAAGCCGTGCGCCCCTGCCCCGCCACCAAAGCCCGAACGGCCATCGAAGGCCGCATGGCCGAACCGGTCATAGGCCGCACGGCGCTGAGGGTCCTTCAAGACCTCGTAAGCTTCATTGACAATCTTGAAGCGCTCTTCGGCAGCTTCATCCCCCCCATGCCGATCTGGGTGACATTCCTTCGCGAGCCGCCGGAACGCGGATTTGATCTCGACATCGTTGGCGCCGCGGGCAACGCCCAGGACCTCATAGTAGCACTGCTTCGCCATCACCCCTCCGGACCCTCCTGCCTCGTTCGCTTGCGAACAGGCCACATGCGGGCCTCTCTTTGGGTAGTTCGCGGAGCCCGGGGCGAACCGGACTCCGCTGCGTTATTGGATCTTGCCGCTATGCGGACTTCTTATCGTCGTCGTCTTTGACTTCCTCAAAGTCGACGTCGACCACATTCTCGTCGCCGCCATCGCCTCCGGGCGCATCTGCGGACGGCCCTTCTGCCCCGGCCTCGGCGTCGTTCGACTGATACATAGCCTCGCCCAGCTTCATGGAAGCCTGTGCGAGCGCCTCAAGCTTTTGCTTGATGTCTTCGACGTCTTCGCCCTCGGCTGCTGTCTTCACGTCGGCTGCGGCCGCCTCGATGGCGGCCTTGTCCTCGGCCGATACCTTGTCACCGAAATCGGTGAGCATCTTCTCAGTGGAATGGATCAGTGCTTCGGACTGGTTGCGGACCTCTACAAGTTCACGCCGCTTCTTGTCCTCTTCGGCATGGCTCTCCGCTTCTTTGACCATCCGATCGATGTCCGCGTCTGACAAACCGCCAGAGGCCTGGATCCGTATTGACTGCTCCTTGCCGGTCGCCTTGTCTGCGGCCGAGACGTTCACGATGCCATTGGCGTCGATATCGAACGTAACTTCGATCTGAGGCACGCCGCGCGGTGCGGGAGGAATACCGACAAGATCGAACTGACCGAGCAGCTTGTTGTCTGCGGCCATTTCGCGTTCGCCTTGGAACACGCGGATCGTTACAGCATTCTGGTTGTCCTCGGCGGTGGAGAAGACTTGGCTCTTTTTCGTCGGGATCGTCGTATTGCGATCAATGAGACGGGTGAACACACCGCCGAGCGTTTCGATGCCCAGCGACAGCGGCGTCACGTCGAGCAGCAGCACGTCCTTGACGTCGCCCTGCAACACGCCTGCCTGAATAGCAGCGCCAATCGCCACGACTTCGTCGGGGTTCACGCCCTTGTGGGGCTCCTTGCCGAAGAAGTTCTTCACCGTTTCGGCGACTTTCGGCATGCGCGTCATGCCGCCGACAAGGATGACTTCGTTGATGTCTCCCGCCTTCAGACCGGCGTCCTTAAGCGCAGCCTCGCACGGTGCAATAGTCCGCTTGATGAGATCCTCCACGAGGCTCTCCAGCTTTGCGCGGGTCAGCTTCATGGTCAGGTGCTTTGGACCGGATTGATCGGCCGTGATGAACGGGAGGTTGACTTCCGTTTGCTGCGTGGACGACAGCTCAATCTTCGCCTTCTCGGCCGCCTCCTTGAGGCGCTGCAGGGCGAGCTTGTCGCCGCGCAGATCGATACCGCTTTCCTTCTTGAATTCATCGGCCAGGTAGTCGACGAGCCGCATGTCGAAGTCCTCGCCACCGAGGAAGGTGTCGCCGTTGGTCGACTTCACTTCAAATACGCCATCGCCGATTTCGAGGATCGAAACGTCGAACGTTCCGCCGCCAAGATCGTACACGGCGATTGTTTGGCCATCCTTCTTCTCGAGGCCATAAGCAAGCGCTGCCGCCGTCGGCTCGTTAATGATACGCAGAACCTCAAGGCCGGCGATTTTACCCGCATCCTTTGTGGCCTGGCGCTGTGCATCGTTGAAATAGGCTGGAACCGTGATGACGGCCTGCTCAACCTTCTGTCCCAGATGGGCCTCGGCAGTCTCCTTCATCTTCTGAAGGATGTAAGCGGAGATCTGAGAGGGTGAGTATTTCTTGCCGTGGGACTCAACCCAGGCATCGCCATTGTCCGCCTTTATGATTTGGTACGGAACAAGCTTCTGATCTTTGGCAACCGTTGGATCGTCGAAACGGCGCCCGATCAAACGCTTGATCGCAAAAAAGGTGTTCTCCGGGTTGGTAACGGCTTGGCGCTTGGCTGGCAGGCCGACCAGCACTTCATCGTCGTCGGCGAATGCCACCATGGATGGCGTCGTGCGCATACCCTCCGCGTTCTCGATAACCTTCGGGCTTGTCCCATCCATGACCGCGACGCAGGAATTTGTCGTGCCGAGGTCGATACCAATAACTTTAGCCATTTCGGAGCCTCTCTTTTCTGGCAAACCGTCCGGGCCCGCTCTCGGCACCCGGCAGTGACTGACGCGCCAGGCCTCTCTCCAAGGCGGCGCGGTCTGGTTCCCAATTGTTTCGCAGCGCCCCCGTGCGGAAATTCACGCGGGGTTCGGCGGTTATATAGGTGCCAACCCCATGGCTCGCAAGGATAAGAGGCGGCGCGCCCAGCAAGTCACCCGGTGCTTGGGCCTTGGGTCTACCTGCCGCGGTCGGCGGGAGGCCGGCGCACAAGAGATTGCTCTGTGGCGCGCACGCCTGTACGGCAGTATGAGACCTGTTAACTGGCGTGAAGGGGCCGCGGGCGCGTGCAGCATTTACCGGAAGAATTTTCAGCCACGGAACAAGCCACTCTGCTGGCCGAAATTCGGAGAATCGTGGGCCGAGCGCCGCTTTTCGTGCCTCGAATGCCGCGTTCAGGCACGCCCATGTCAGTCCGCATGACCAATGCTGGGCCACTTGGCTGGGTGACCGACAAGGAGGGCGGGTATCGCTATCAAGCGACCCATCCCGAAAGTGGCCGTCCGTGGCCCGATATTCCGGACAGCCTCCTAAATCTATGGGCCAAGCTTGCGGACTATCCCCATCCGCCGGAGGCATGCCTGATCAACTACTATGGCGGCGCTGCCAAGATGGGATTGCATCAAGATCGCGACGAAGAGGATTTTGCGGCCCCCGTGATCTCGATCTCACTCGGCGACACGGCGATATTTCGGATTGGCGCGACCACGCGCAAAGGGCCAACGCGAAAGCTGGAACTCAGGTCCGGCGACGTTATTGTTCTCGAAGGCGCCGATCGGCTTGCCTATCACGGGATTGACCGCGTGTTGCCCGAAACGAGCGAACTGCTCGAAGAAGGCGGGCGCTTCAACCTCACGCTCCGTCGCGTGACCAAGCCCAACTAGCCAGTCTATCGAGGCCTAACCCTTGGCCGGCGAGTCATCATTGGCGGCACGGCCAGGTCCAAAGCCATTGCCTTGAGGCTCCTCCGCGCCTGCCTTTGGGGTTGGCGCTGGCTTTGGACCGCCTTTAGATACCGCCACCAGCGCAGGGCGCAAAACCCGGTCGCCGATTGTGAAACCCGCCTGCATAACCTGTACCACGGTGCCTTCAGGCACGTCGGTTGTCGGAACCTCGTACATGGCCTGCTGTTGGTTGGGATCAAATCGTTGCCCCATTGGCTCCAAACGCGTCACCCCATGCTTTTCCATCATCTTGAGGAGTTCGCGCTCCGTCAGCGCTACGCCCTCAAGGAAGCTCTTCAACGCCGGGTCCTTCCCGGCGGCCTCTTCCGGCACATGTTCGATCACGCGGCGCAGGTTGTCACCAATGGTGAGAACGTCCCGAGCAAAGTTCGATATCGCATAGCGCGCCGTGTCTTCCTTCTCCCGTTCAGTGCGGCGCCGCAGGTTCTCCATATCAGCCATGGTCCGCAGCAACTTGTCGCGCATGTCGGTGTTCTCAGCGAGAAGGGCCTCAAGGTCCCCAGTCACTTCGGCGCTCGCCTCGTTGCTCGCCATCGCCTCTGGTGAGCCCGGTTGCGCAGGCTGTTTGTCGTTGGGGCGTGGATCGGAAGGTTCGTCCGGCATCGCGTATCTCGGAGGTCAGAATTGATCGGATGAAGCCCGGATATCAACCGGGCGGGCATAAAAATCAAGAGAGATCGACGGAACCGGCCCGGAACGGCTGGTCATTCCGTCGACGGGCAGTCACAGGTGAGGCCGGCCGCCTATGGGGCAAGCCGTCCCAGAAGCCGGGCCGTGTAGTCGACCATCGGAATAATGCGGCCGTAGTTGAGCCGTGCCGGGCCGATCACGCCGAGGACCCCGACGATCCTTTGTTCAGAATCTTCGAACGGCGATACGATCAGAGCGGATCCCGATAACGAGAACAGATTGTTCTCGGAACCAATGAAGATACGGACGCCGTCGGCGCGCTCCGCGAGGCCCAGCAGTTGGATAAGCCCCTTCTTGGCGTCGAGGTCCTCAAAAAGCAACCGAACCCGCTCCAAGTCTTCCATCGCTTTGATGTCTTCGAGAAGGTGCGCGTGGCCGCAAACAATCAGGCTCTGCCGGTCGTTGGCGTCTACGGACCAAGTCGCCAGGCCGTCTGTTACCACTTGGGCAGTCAGCTCATCGAGCTGGGCACGACGCTCTTCGATCTCTGTCTCGACGCGCTTGCGTGCCTCTCCAAGCGTCATGCCGGTGATGCGCGCGTTCATGTAGTTGGTGGCGTCGTTCAGCGACGATGAAGGCAACCCCTCGGGAATCGCCACGATGCGGTTTTCGACATCTCCGTCTTCGCTCACCAATACCGCTAGGGCTTGGCCTTGACCGAGATTGACGAATTCAACGTGGCGCAGCGTCTTGCTTTGCTTTTCGGCGAGCACAACACCAGCGCAGCGTGATAGACCCGACAGCATTTCACCGGCTTCGGCGAGATAGTCGTCGATGCCGCGATGCCGACCGCTTGCGACCATGCGAGCTTCAATCTCGGTTCGCTCCGCT
The DNA here is from genome assembly GCF_058506495.1 of Methyloceanibacter sp. NCBI lineage: Bacteria > Pseudomonadati > Pseudomonadota > Alphaproteobacteria > Hyphomicrobiales > Hyphomicrobiaceae > Methyloceanibacter > Methyloceanibacter sp. The sequence goes on from NZ_JBZMXT010000020.1 coordinate 21,212, forward strand.
TCGGAAACGTCTCCGATCTCCAAAAGCCCGTCCACAAAGAGCCGTAAGCCGGTTTGCGTCGGTAGCCGACCAGCACTTGTATGCGGCGCGTAGATGAGACCGAGATGCTCGAGGTCGGACATGACGTTGCGAACGGAGGCCGGCGACAACGTCATCGGCAAGGCGCGACTCAGATTGCGCGACCCGACGGGTTCGCCTGTCTCCAGATATGTCTCAACGATTTGGCGAAAGATTTCTCGCGACCGCTCGTTGAGCTGACGAAGCCCGACAGAGGAATCCGCCTTGGCACCGTTAGTGTCTACATGTCCCATGCAGGAAACTTAGGAAGCGCTCCGCACGGCGTCAAACCGTGTTGACCACGGCGTTTCCCCCATCACTCAGTTGAGCGGCCCGAAATTCTGGGTAACGGGCGTGGGTAGTTCGTCCGGGGCGCCGAAATGTGCGAAGTAGCGCGAGTTGATATGCTCCACCGGCAAGATAATCAGAACATCGGTTGTCCCAAACTGTCGATCGATCACGGCCCCGTCGCCGATATAGGCCCCGAGCCGCATGTATCCCTTGATAAGCGGCGGCATCGCCTTCAGCGCGGTGCGCATATTCAGCGCTTCCTTCGGCATCATGTTGATATCGACGCGCAGATGGTCGTGCGCCGCGACACGCCATTCTTCCGGTGCTCGTGCGGTGTGATGCAGGAAACTGAGTGCCATCGCGTGCTGAACGGGGTCCACTCCTGGGAAGCTGGCGCAGCCGATCATTACATCGACCCGGTGCTGCCGAACGTAGGACCAGATGCCGTGCCACAGAAGCTCAACGGTTCTGCGATTCCGATAAGGCTTCAACACGCATGAGCGGCCGAGCTCCATAAAGCTAGCACCCGGTTTGGATTGAATTAGCGGGGCAATGTCGTATTCGCTCTGCGTGTAGAACCCGTCATGCACATCAGCGATATCCTGACGCAGCACGCGGTAGGTGCCCACCACATTGGGTCGTCGCCATCCTTTGCGGTTGGGATCGCCGTGGTCCAAGACCAGCAGATGGTCGAAGATGGGATCAAAAGCATCCTCGTCGCGTCGCGACAGCATCGCTAATGCGGTGGGCGTGGCGGCCATCTCCTCGTAAAAGACCTTGTAGCGAAGGCGCTGTGCTCGGCGAATTTCGCTCTTCTTGCGGGCGAGACGAACCTCAAGCGAGCCGATTCGGCCATAGACCGGTGCTGGCTGCGAACGTTCGCGAAGGCCGACTGCGAAACCAAGGCCTCTGCCCATGAGCGGGAGTGAGCCTGGGACGCCAGCCCGAAAATTTAAGCCGGGAAACTTCGCGCCAGGGAGGAACAGTTCTGCAAATCGTCCCGGAGTCGTTTTTGTCGGCATGGGTGTACCTACCTGACAACATTGGGGAACGTGCCGTGAGAGCTGAGTGGGCTCTCTATGGTTCGCAGGGCCTTCCGACCACTCCGATTCGGCCACATCTGAACCGCGTTAGCAAACCAATTCGAACCCTATATGACAGGCAGTGGATATTCGCAGACACCGGGCGAGCGCATCAGACCGCGAGCTCTGTGTGGCGCAGAGCTTCGCCTCGATAACTCAACGGTTCTGCCACGTGAATTCAGGCAACTGTCTCGGCTCCGTCCAAATCCGCCAAGGTGCGCGCAACCCGAAAGGTACGGTGATAACCGCGCGCGCTAGTTCCCAAAGTCCGAGCCGCGTCGCGCAAGAGCCCAAGCCCCTCTTTGTCGGGCGCCGCGACCTCCTTCAATCCCGACCTGCTTCAATAATGAAGGGCTCCGCAAATCCGTCCGATCGTGTTTCTCTCGCCTTATGCGAGTCGACTCAGCCAAGAGCGCTCTTCTGATCCACGCGGTCGCCTATATCGCGGTGATCGCGCTATGCGCCGCGTTCGCCCTGTCACACAGCCCCCCGCGCCAATGGTTCCTGTGGGTGGCCGCCGGTTGGGGCATTGGGCTCGCCGCCCATGCGCTGGCGGTCTGGCTTACGCAAGCGCGCCATAGCGTCCGCGTGCTCGCCGATCCGCGGGTCCGCGGTTTGGCAATCCATGCTTTCGTGTATGTGGCTTTCGTTGCCCTGCTTTTCGGCGTCAACATCGCGGCCGGCACGCATCATTGGTGGGCTGTCTGGGTTGCGCTAGGCTGGGGTGTCGGTGCTACGGTCCATGGCTGGGCTGCGCTTGTGAACAGGCGCCGTCCAACCCGTTCGTCGGAGCGCCGCAGCGAGCCTTAGCGCTCAGCGATCTTCTGCTCAGCCACATCCCAGATCATCGCGGCGATATCGTTGCCGCCGAACTCCTTGACCTGCCGTATCCCCGTTGGTGAGGTTACGTTGATCTCGGTGAGATAGTCGCCAATCACATCGATGCCAGTAAAAATCAGTCCACGTCGTTTAAGCTCCGACGAGAGCCGAGCACAGATCTCCTCTTCGCGTGGCGTTAGCGTTGTGGCTTTGGCGGTCCCGCCTACGTGCAAGTTCGAGCGCGTCTCGTCGGCCGCCGGAACCCTGTTGAGGGCCCCCGCGAATTCGCCATCGACCAAGATGATACGCTTGTCCCCAGCCCGCACCTCGGGGAGGTAGCGTTGCACCATGATGGGCTCTCGGAAGGTCTGTCCCAAGAGTTCGATCAGCGAGTTGAGGTTCGTGTCGCCCTCGGCGATCCGGAAGATCGCCGCGCCGCCGTTCCCATAAAGCGGTTTCACCACGATGTCCTTGTGTTCCTCGCGAAAGGCGCGGATTTCGTCTGGCGAACGGGTCACGAGCGTCGGCGGCATCAGATCGAGAAAATCGAGCACGAAGATCTTCTCGGGTGCGTTGCGGACAGAAGCCGGGTCGTTGACCACAACCGGTCTGGGTTGCAAGCGCTCAAGCAGGTGAGTCGTCGTGATGTAGGCCATGTCGAAGGGCGGATCCTGGCGGAGCTGCACCACGTCGAAGTCGGCAAGGTCGACGCTTCGTGGGTGCGCGAGCCGATAGTGGTCGCCGGGTTTGTCTTCGACCGTGAGGCTATGACCGAATGCAATCAGCCTGCCATTTTTCAGCGAGAGATTGGGAGGCGTGTAGTAGAACACGTCGTGGCCGCGCCGTTGAGCTTCCAAGAGAAGCGCGAAGGTCGAATCCCCATTGATGTCGATGAGCTCTATGGGGTCCATTTGAAACGCGACTTTGAGTGCCATGGTGTCCTGCGAGGTATTTGGCGGCCAGTTGCGGCGAAACTTGACCGTTAGGGAGCCGCATTTCAAGCATGACCATTTCAAGGGTGTTTGAACCGGCGTCTGGTGCCGTCAGATAGGGAACGCGTTCTTTACGTGGCGTGGCCAGGACCAAAGTGCACAAAGCACGACATCGAAGCCAATAGCGTAGTCGACGAAATGGGGGTGGCTCGATAGCCAATACTGAGCCGCGCGCATAATGCGCCGCTTCTGCTTCGCCGTTACCGCAAAGGCTGCACGCGCTTGTGTTTTCCGCCGTTTCACTTCCACGAATGCGAGGCGCTCCCCGTTTGTCGCGACGAGATCGACCTCGCCAACCGGCGAACGGTAGCGTCTTACAATAATGCGATAGCCTTTGAGACTGAATAGTATCGCGGCCAGCGTCTCGGCTAAGACACCGTCTCGGTATGCTCGGACCCGAGCCTTGCTCATGGCGTTCCGCGCTTTGTCAGAGAAAGCCCTAGCTCGTAGACTCGTGCCCGCTTTACTTGGTGTGCATCGGTCACTGCGCGAACGGCGTCGCGCAGGGTCATGGTTTCGAGTGCCGCCGAAAGGTCTGCAGCGAGCCGTGCATCGTCGACGTGCGTTGCTTCACTACGTGGTGGGGCGATTACGACGGCCACTTCACCTTTGACGGAGGAGTTCGCGATATCGGCGGCCAGTGACTCCAGCGTCCCGCAATAAAGGGTCTCGTGCAGCTTCGTAAGTTCGCGCGCGATCACCGCTTCGCGCGGTCCTAAGGCTTTGCCCATGTCAACAAGGCTCTTTGCAAGCCGCGGTGCCGTCTCAAAGAAGACGAGCGTCGTAGGCACGTCCTTGAAAGTGGCGAGGCGAATCATACGCTGGCCCGTTCGTGGCGGCAGGAACCCGCCGAACAAGAAAGAGTCGGTGGGGAGCCCTGCGCTCGTCAGCGCGGCGAGTGCCGCTGAAGGTCCGGGAATACTCGTTACAAGAAGCCCCGCATTGAGCGCCTCCCGTACAAGCTTGTATCCGGGGTCGGATACAAGAGGCGTTCCAGCATCGGATATGAGTGCTACCGCGTCGCCTGCTTCGATCTTTGCGAGCAGCTTTGGGCGCTCTCGTGCTGCGTTGTGGTCGTGGTAGGCCGTCAACTCCCTAGAGATGTTGTAGTGCGACAGCAGCTTGCGGGAGTGCCGCGTATCTTCGGCAGCGATTAGCTGTGCGCGCGCGAGAACCGCGAGCGCCCTCAGCGAGATGTCGGCGAGATTGCCAATCGGCGTCGCAACGACATAGAGGCCCGCCGCGAGCGGTCGGTCCAGCAGCTCGGCGAGTGCTTCACTTGTTCGGGCAACTGTTCTCGTTCTGGCTTCTGCACTGCCGTCGTCAGGCACAGGGTCTGTTTCCCTTGTCCGTCGCGATATCGGACGAATACGTTATGCGGATTCGGACGCGTGCGCACCCGTCGCTCAGGCGGCTAGCTCCACGATCATGCGCTCCAACACGAGCCGCCCTCGAACTGTCGCCATAAGGCGCGCTCCATCCCGAAGTAGCAAGCCGTCCTCAACAAGAGTGGTTATGCGCGTTTCATCAAGCGGCTCGCCTGCCAACGCCTCAAAGCGCGAAACATCGATGCCTTCGGTCAATCTTAAGGCCATCAGCAGATACTCCTCCGCCGCTTCGCGCTTTGTCAGCGCTTCATCGCTGACTAGCCCATGGCCGTGGACTTCGACGTGAGCTAGCCAGTCCTCCGGGAGTAGCAACGTGGAAAGGGCGCGTCTTGCGCCGTCCGTTGTGATACGCGCATGCGCGCCCGCACCGACGCCCACATAGTCGTGTCCATGCCAGTAGACGAGGTTGTGCCGGGACTCCGCGGTTCGCTTGGCATGATTGGAAACCTCGTAAGCGGGCAAGCCTGCCGCGTTGCAGAGCTCCTGGGTTGCAAGATACATGTCACGTGCTGTCTCGCCGTGGGGCACCCGCAAGCGCCCGGCTTCGTGAAGCGCGGCGAAGGGTGTTCCGTCCTCGATTGTCAGCTGGTACAGCGACAGATGATCGACGGCGAAGGAAAGCGCGCGGTTGAGCTCCATTCGCCAGTCCGCTAGCGACTGGCCTTCGCGGGCGTAAATCAGGTCGAACGAAATACGGTCAAAGGTCTCCCGCGCCAGGGCGAAGGCGGCCAATGCCTCTTCCGCCGTGTGCAACCGGCCCAGCGCCTTCAGGCTCCTATCGTCCAAGGCTTGGACTCCGAGCGACAGCCGGTTGACGCCTGCGGACGCGTAGCCGCGAAAGTTCCCCGCCTCCACGCTGGTGGGATTAGCCTCAAGGGTGATCTCCGCATCCTCATCGAGAGTCCAGTGCTCCGCGATCCTCTCGAGGATGGCGCCTGTTATGTGCGGCGACATGAGCGACGGCGTGCCGCCGCCAAAAAAGACGCTTGTGACTTCGCGACCCGGCGTGCGCTCCGCGAAATAGGCAAGCTCCTTTAGGTACGCAGCCAGGAACCGGTCTCCATCGATACCCCCATGGCGGACATGCGAGTTGAAGTCGCAATACGGACACTTGGCCGCGCAGAACGGCCAGTGCACATAAACGCCGAAAGGCTCCGCGGCAGTTGCGACGTCAGTCTGAAGCGCCGTCTTCGGCATAATTTGCTGCCATCAGCTGTTCGAAGGCCCGCATGCGATGCGATAGCTCGTTCTTGAGCGCCGGGTCCATCTCGCCAAATGTCTCTGTGTGTCCCTCCGGCACAAAGATCGGATCGTAGCCAAACCCTCGGTCTCCACGAGGGGGCCATTGGATGTGCCCGAACACGCGTCCCGTGTAGACGGCTTCGCCGCCGTCGGGGGCGGCAAGCGCGAGAGCGCAAGTAAAGTTGGCGCGACTGAAGGCACCGCCCGTCGCTTCGAGTGCCTCGTGCACCTTTTGCATAGCAAGTCCAAAGTCCTTCGTCGGCCCACCCCAACGCGCCGAATGAATGCCAGGATCGCCGCCGAGAGCCTCGACCTCTAGCCCGGAATCGTCCGAGAGGGCGAGCATGCCCGAGCCTTGCGCTGACGCATGGGCCTTGAGCAACGCGTTTTCCTCGAACGTGTCGCCGGTTTCCTCTGGTTCCGGAAGATCAAGGCTGCCTGCGGAGACGCAGACGATCCCATAGGGCTCGAACAGTTCGCCGAGTTCGCGAACCTTGCCCTCGTTGTGGCTGGCAATAACGATTTTCGAGCCACGATGCAGGACGCTCGATCCGAGCACGGTCGCCTCCTTAGGCAATGGTCATTTTTTGTAGCTCGACCAATTCGGCGATGCCGGCCCGCGCGAGCCCCATCAACTGATCGAACTGCTCAAGGCTGAACGGTTCGGTCTCGGCCGTGCCTTGCACCTCGACGATGCCGCCCGCGCCGGTCATGACGAAATTAGCGTCCGCGTCGGCTTCTGAGTCCTCGGCGTAGTCGAGATCAAGCACCGCCTCGCCGCCATACAGGCCGCAGGACACCGCGGCGACGTGGTCGCGCAGGACATCGCCTTTGATCATGTCGCGCGCCTCCATCCAGGCCAGTGCGTCATGCAACGCGACCCAGGCGCCCGTAATCGAGGCTGTTCGGGTGCCCCCATCGGCCTGAAGAACATCGCAATCGACGACAATCTGCTTCTCGGCAATGCCTGCGAGATTGGTCACGGCACGCAAAGACCGGCCAATCAAGCGCTGAATTTCCTGGGTCCGCCCAGACTGCTTCCCGGCGGCGGCTTCTCGGCGGGTGCGGTCGTGCGTGGAGCGCGGCAGCATGCCGTACTCCGCCGTCACCCAGCCGCGCCCCGACCCTTTCAGCCAAGGTGGAACGGACTCGGCAACCGATGCGGTACACAGGACGTGGGTCTCGCCGAAGCGAACTAGGCAGGAGCCTTCTGCGTGACGCGAAGCAGCGCGTTCGAGGCTCACAGGGCGCAATGCGTCGGGTGCACGGTTTGACGGGCGTGTTATGGCGGCTCTCCTCAAGAGAAAGGAATTAAGGCCGCGCACCCTAGAGGACACCGAAACGCGCGGAAAGCCCTTTAGCCAAATGTACGCAGCGAGAACCCTTGTCTGCCCCGCGGTAAGGAATCGGGACTGTTGCGATCGCCTGGCGCGGCGAAGTCCTGAGCTTGCACGGAGCAGCGGGCGTTACGGGTGTTCTTGCAACCTGGGATGAAGAGGTTGCAGTGCCGCTCAAATGGGCGTTCATTCACAGACGGCCATGAAGTCGGACACGCCCTCAACAACTGTGGATACACACTTGACCGCGACTAGCGGCAAAACGAAGCTGTTCCGCGCGCCGGAAGGCGCAACGCCAATGATGGCACAGTATCTCGAGATCAAGGCCGCCAACGCCGACAGCCTGCTGTTTTATCGCATGGGCGATTTCTACGAGATGTTTTTTGAGGACGCCTCGGTCGCTTCGCGTGCGCTCGGGATCGCACTCACAAAACGCGGCAAACATCTCGGCGTGGACATCCCCATGTGCGGCGTTCCCGTCCATGCCGCCGACGATTACCTGCAGAAACTGATTTCTCTCGGCCATCGCGTCGCCGTTTGTGAACAGACCGAGGACCCAGCCGAGGCCAAGAAGCGCGGTTCGAAAGCCGTCGTTCGACGTGATGTCGTACGGCTCGTTACACCAGGTACGTTGACCGAGGAAACGTTGCTCGATGCACGTGCGCATAACTTCCTCACCGCCCTATTCCGAGCGCCGCAAACGGACGGCGCCGAGCGGCGCTTCGCAATGGCCTCGATCGATATCTCCACCGGCGAACTGATTACGGCAATGTGCGAGTGCACAAATGTTGCCGGCGAGCTCGCGCGCATCAGCCCCGGCGAGGTGCTCGTTGGCGAAGACCTCGCGGGCGACGCCGACATCCGCAAGTACATTGACCAATCCGGTGCAGCAATGACCCCATGTCCGCGCGCTCATTTTGATTCGACGCGTGGCGAGCGCGCCCTCAAGGACCGGCTTGGTGTGGCCACGCTCGATGCGTTTGGCGCATTTTCCCGCGCTGAGCTCGCGGCGCTTGCTGGGCTCCTCACTTACGTGGAACTCACACAAGTTGGCCGGACGCCGCTCTTGCGCCCACCCCGCAGAGAGACCGCTGATCAGTTGCTGCTGATCGACGCCGCGACGCGCGCCAATCTTGAGCTGGTCCGCTCGAACCAGGGGACGCGAGCAGGCAGTTTGCTTGCGGCGATTGATAGAACGGTCACAGCAGCAGGCGCTCGAGAACTTGCAAGTCGCTTATCAAGTCCGCTCACGGACGGCTCGGCAGTCAACGCCCGCCTGGATGCTGTCGGGTATCTGGCCGACGAACCGCGTTTGCGACAGGACTTGCGAACTTGCTTAAAAGCTGCGCCCGATCTCGCCCGCGCGCTAAGCCGTATTGCCTTCGAAAGAGGCGCGCCCCGTGATCTCGGTACGGTCGGTGCTGCAATCAATGTGGCACACGACCTCGCGGCCCGACTGCTCAGTGCTGGCGAAGCGTTGGGATTGCCAAGAGAGCTGATGGGTATTGCCGAGCGGTTGGCGCAAGCACCGGCGGAGGTCGCTAAATCTATGGAGGCTGCGCTTGCCGACGAACTGCCGGCGAACGGCCGAGATGGGGGCTTTGTGCGCGAGGGCTACAATGCCGCTCTCGATGAGCTGCGTGCCCTGCGCGATAGCAGCAGGAAAGTCATCGCGGGCCTGCAGGCGACCTACGCGGGGGCCACGGGGGTCAAGGCACTTAAGGTTCGGCACAACAATGTGCTTGGCTACTTCGTCGAGGTAACAGCGCCCCACGCGCCTACCCTGATGGGCCCGCCTCATTCAGAGACGTTTATACACCGCCAGACCATGGCAAACGCCACACGCTTCTCGACGACGGAACTCGCCGAGCTTGAGTCGAAAATCACGACCGCCGCCGATCGTGCTTTGGCGCTTGAATTGGAAGTCTTCGCTGAGTTGACCGGCGAAGTGTTGGCGGCGGAGAGCGATCTGTCCGCGGCGAGTGCCGCGCTAGCCGAGCTCGATCACTATGCCGCGCTCGCGGAGGTCTCGGTAGAGCAGCGCTACGTACGCCCTGAAGTCGACGACAGCGCCCTCTTTTCGATTGAGGAGGGGCGCCACCCCATGGTCGAGCAGACCTTGCGGCGCGAGCAGGCCAGCGAATTCATTGGCAACGACTGCAGCTTGTGCGGCGGCGAGGACAACCGAAGCGGAAGCCCCAGCACGCTTGTCGTCACGGGGCCGAACATGGGAGGCAAGTCAACCTTCTTGCGCCAAAACGCATTGATCGTGGTCTTGGCCCAAATCGGCTCATTTGTGCCCGCAAAGTCCGCCCATATTGGGCTCGTCGATCGGCTTTTTAGCCGGGTCGGCGCCTCGGATGACCTCGCACGGGGCCGGTCTACCTTCATGGTCGAAATGGTGGAGACGGCGGCCATCCTAAATCAGGCGACGCCGCGCTCATTCGTGGTTCTCGATGAGATTGGACGCGGTACAGCCACATTCGACGGGCTGAGCATTGCCTGGGCTGCGCTTGAATATCTTCATGAGATCAATCGATCGCGTGTCTTGTTCGCAACGCACTACCACGAGCTTACGGCGCTCGCGGATCGGCTGCCCCATGCGGCCAATGCAACTGTCGAAGTCAAGGAGTGGCGGGAGGAGGTCGTGTTTTTGTACCGCGTGAAAATGGGCGCCGCGGACCGATCCTATGGCATCCACGTGGCCAAGCTCGCAGGGTTGCCAGCGGCCGTGCTGGACCGCGCCGACGCTGTGTTAAGCGAGCTGGAAAGGGCTGATGGGCGCCCAAAGCCAGCAGATCTCGCGGGCGACCTACCGCTGTTTCAAGCAGCCGGGGCACAAAACCAGGACGCATCGCCGTCTAAGCTCGAACAGGCGTTGCGTGAACTCAATCCGGATGCGATGACGCCGAAAGAGGCCAGCGATGCACTATATAGGCTTCGGGCGCTGTTAGAGGACGATGCCTAGCACCGGGATGTGGTAAGGTTCTGCCGTATGGATCAAGCAGTTAACAAGAACGCGCCCTATCTGGATTTTGCCTTGTTGCGCGAGCAGGCGGACGATATGGCTCTCGCGCATGCCGGCCAGGATACGCAGATGCGTGCGGCTCTCGTCGAATTTCTCAAGCCGCGTGTAGAAGAAGCCCGTGTACTGGCCAAAGCCCAACTTGAGGAAGACGGGGACGGCCGCGCCTGCGCCGCGGGTCTTTCGGCCTTTCAGGACGAACTGATCAGGCTCGCCTACTATGTCACTACACAGCATGTCTATCGCGCGGAGAATCCCTCGACCGCAGAACGCATGGCTGTCGTCGCTCAAGGCGGATATGGACGGGGGTTGCTGGCTCCGGGGTCGGACATAGACCTTTTGTTCCTGCTGCCATACAAGCAGACCGCTTGGGGCGAGAGCGTCGCCGAGTTCATTCTTTACGTGCTGTGGGACCTCGGCTTTACGGTGGGACATGCGGCGCGCAACATCAGCCAATGTGTGCGACTCAGCACCGCCGATATGACGATCCGCACCGCGCTCCTCGACTCACGGCTTCTCCTAGGAGACGAAAAACTTTTCGCCGAGTATCTTCATCGCTTCCGGCGCGAAGTTCTAGACGTGGATGCGCGCGCGTTTGTGGAAGCAAAGCTCGCGGAGCAACATGCGCGTCACTCGCGTGCCGGCGAGTCACGCTATCTCGTCGAGCCGAATGTCAAAGAGGGAATGGGAGGTCTACGCGACCTGCATACGCTGCACTGGCTCGCGAAGCACATTTATCCCGATCATGCGGAAGACGAATTCGTCGAGGCGGGTGTGTTTACGCCCAGCGAGTATGCGAGTTTCCGACGATGCGAGTTTTTCCTTTGGACAGTGCGCTGTCATTTGCACTTTCTCACCGGTCGTGAAGAAGACCGCCTGAGTTTCGATCTTCAGCGGGCTATGGCAGACCGGCTGGGCTATCGCGATCGCGCTGGCTTGAACGGTGTCGAGCGCTTCATGAAGCACTATTTCATGATCGCGTTGGAGGTTGGGCAGCTAACCAGAATTGTTTGCACGGCGCTTGAGTTGAAGCAGCTCAAGTCTGTTCCGTCATTGGGCAAGTTGCTTTCGCCGTTCGATTGGCGCCGCCGCGCCAAGCTTCGCCGCACTTCGGATTTCCGCATCGATACCGGTCGAATCTCGACCGTGTCGGCTGACGCATTCAAGGCGGACCCAGTGAACTTCATTCGGCTATTCGTGGTCGTCGATGAGAGCCAGGCTGCATTGTCGCCCCAGGTACTTCGCCAGATCAGGGCAAATTTCCGCTACATCGACGAGAACTTGCGCAACGACCCGACTGCTAACAAGCTGTTCTTGAAGCTCCTGACATCGGGCCGCGACAAGGAAACGATCTTGCGCAAAATGACCGAAGCAGGCGTGCTTGGCCGCTTCATCCCCGAATGGGGACGGGTCGTGTCGATGATGCAGTTCAACATGTATCATCACTTCACCGTCAACGAGCATCTGGTGCGCACGATTGGGTATCTCGACGCGCTCGAGCGCGGTCAGTTTTCAGCCGAACATCCACTCTCCAGCGAGGTCATCAAGACCATCGACAACCGTCGCGCGCTGTATGTTGCGGCGCTGCTTCACGATGTCGCCAAGGGTCGGGACGAAGATCATTCTGTTGTCGGCGCCCGGATCGCCAAGGAGCTGGGTCCACGGTTTGGACTGACGTCGTCCGAAACGGAGACGGCAGCCTGGTTGATTGAGCAACACCTCACCATGAGTCTTTTTGCGCAAAGCCGCGACCTCAATGACCCCAAGACCATTAGGGATTTCGCGGCGATCGTTCAAAGCCGGGAGCGCCTAAAGCTGCTCCTAGTTCTGACGGTCTGCGACATCGCCGCCGTTGGACCTGGGACGTGGACCGGCTGGAAGGGGCAGTTGTTGCGAACGCTCTATTATGAGGTCGAGCCGCTGCTCGGGGGCGGCCATACCGAACTCACTCGATCCCAAAGGTTGCAGTGCGCCCAATCAGCCTTGCGAGAAAGACTGGCCGACTGGTCGGACGCAGAGTTCGATGAGTTTGTCGGCCGTCACTACCCCGCTTACTGGATCCGCACCGACCTCGATGTAATCGCTGAACATGCAGAACTTATGCGGTCGGCAGAGCAGCAGAAAAGTGGGATCGTCACCCATATCTCGACGGATGCGTTCCGAGGAGTCACGCAGCTAACGCTTCTCGCGCCGAACCATCCTTGGCTGCTCGCGATGGTCGCGGGCGCCTGTACCGGAGCGGGCGTTAACATTGTGGATGCGCAGATTTCGACCACGCGAGATGGCATGGCGCTCGACACAATTCATATTCAGCGCGAGTTCGACCACGCGGAGGATGAGGAACGGCGCGCCCGTAAAATTGCATCATCGATCGAGCGCATGCTCCTAGGCGAGGCGGACGTGGTTGATGTGATCAAAGCCAAGATTCTTAGTAGAGCGCGCCTGTCGGCTTTCTCGGTCCAGCCACAGGTTATCATCGACAACACGCTGTCCGACGCGCTCACCGTTATCGAGATCAACGCACTCGATCGGCCTGGCTTGCTCTACGAAGTCACGCGGGAGATATCCAATCTCAATCTCGATATCGCCTCGGCTCATATCGCCACGTTCGGGGAAAAGGCCGTGGACGTCTTTTACGTGACGGACCTCACAGGCAAGAAGATTGCGAGTTCGAGCCGCGAGGCCCTCATCAGAGAGCGGTTGACCCGGGTGCTTGTGGAAACGCAAGAGCCTGAGCTTGAGGTTTCTTGACCCGTGGCCCCAGCCGCAGTTAAGTCGCGTATTCAAATCGGGCATCTTCAATGAAACTCTATCGTGGGTTCGCCACAGTCGGCGGTATGACCGTTATCAGCCGTCTACTGGGCTTTGTGCGCGACATTCTCATCGCTGCCGTGCTTGGTGCATCGGCCATATCGGATGCGTTCTTCGTCGCGCTACGCGTGCCGAACATGTTCCGGCGTATTTTTGCGGAGGGTGCGTTCAACGCGGCCTTCATTCCGCTCTATACGAAAAAGCTCCATGAAGCCGGCGAAGAGGCCGCGAAGGAGTACGCGGCGCGTGCCCTCGCCGGCCTATCAGCCCTCCTGGTGCTGTTGGTTGTCCTTGCAATAATCGCGGCTCCTTGGCTCGTTATGCTGCTCGCGCCTGGATTTGCCGAGGATCCAGACAAGTTCAGTTTGACAGTGCTACTCGTCCGCATAGCGATGCCCTACCTCCTCTTTATGTCGTGGGTTGCTCTGTACACGGGACTCCTCAATACACTCGGCAAGTTCGCCGCTGCTGCGTTTGCGCCGAGCATTCTCAACTTCGTCTTGATCACCGTGTTGCTTGGCCTGATTGCAACGGGGCATGGTCAGGACTCCGTCGCCGGTATAGCCATGGCGTGGGGTGTTGCGGTCTCAGGCTTCCTACAGGTCTGCATCGTGGTTTTTGCCGCTTTCCGGGCGGGCCTTCGATTGAGGTTGGCAAAGCCCGAATGGAGCGACGACATGAAGCGGCTCGTGCATCTGGCGATCCCTGGGGTCATCGCCGGCGGCGTTGGGCAGATCGCGCTTGTCATCGCAACGATTGTCGCCAGTCTCGAAGATGGCGTGGTTTCGTGGCTCTACTACGCCGATCGTATTTTTCAGCTTCCACTTGGGCTGATCGGCGTGGCGGTGGGCGTCGTATTGCTGCCTGACCTCAGCCACAAGCTGAGAAGCGGTGACCGCGAGGCGGCCTCCGACAGCGAAAATCGGGCGTTAGAGTTTTCACTGCTGATGACCGTGCCGGCCGCCGTCGCGCTGTATCTGTGCGCCGAGCCGATTATGCGCGTGCTGTTCGAGCGCGGTGCTTTCTCCGCCTCAGACGCCCGCGCCTCCGCGATGATGCTCGCCATGCTGTCCTTCGGCCTGCCTGCCTATGTGGTGGTCAAGGTCCTTCAGCCGAGCTTCTTCGCCCGTGAGGACACCAAGACGCCCATGCTCTATTCCGGGCTCGCGCTTGTGGGGAACGCGGTGCTGAGCCCGACGCTGTTCTACGTGGTCGGCCCGCAAGGTATTGCGCTCGCGACTAGCCTTGTGGGCTGGATCAATGTGGCGTTGCTTGCCTTTGCATTGCGCAGGCGGAAACAGTTCGTGCTGGACCACAAGTTCCGTCGGGCCTTTCGAGGCATCATTATTGCCAGCATAGCGATGGCGGTGGGACTATGGGCGACGGCGTATGTCCTGGAGCCCTATTTTGCTCCCTCAAATGGGCTTCTCATTCAGGTGGCTTCTCTAGCCGCCCTGATCGCCGTGGGCGTTCTACTCTACTTTGGTGTCGGCTCTTTCGTGGGCGCCTTGAAGCCCAGGACTTTCGTCAAGGACGTCCTCGGCCGCTGAGTTGTACGAAGGAACAGGGTCTACCCCGGTTGCATCCGAACCATGTTGCAGTGCAATATCAGGCGCTCAGTCACCATGGGGATATCGGAATGGCAGGTCGTCCGCGCCGCAGCGTGCTCTATATGCCCGGCTCCAATGCCCGGGCCCTGGAAAAAGCCAAGACAATAC
>NZ_JBZMXT010000021.1:0-35115 GCF_058506495.1 Methyloceanibacter sp.
AACGGCGTCCAGGATGTCGTGTCGATGTTCTCGGCGCGTCATCCGCCGGACGATGCGGGCGGCGCCAAGCCGGTGTTCCCCCCTAAGCTGACGCAGAACGATTTAGAGGCCGTCAATGAAGCGATCCTCTCACACCCCCTAGTGGCGGGAAAGCTGCTGTCCGACGACGGCAAAACGACGCTTTTCGTGATCGCGATGGAGCCGTACCCCGACATCGACGACTTGCGCGTCGTAGCCGGCGAATTGCGTGACGTCACTGAAAGCATGCTTCAAGAGACCGACATGACGGTCCAGTACTCGGGGCTCTCGTTCTTGCGCTTAGAGATTGTGTCGTCGCTCATGTCCGACCAGCTGACATTTATTTCGGTCGGATTCCTGATCGTCCTACTGATCTCATGGCTTTTCTTTCACAGCATCACATACGTATGCATCTCCGCGACTCCCGCTGTGATCGCGGTGATTTGGATTGCGGGCATAACGGGCCTGCGGGGCGTCGAGGTCGATGTCATGAGCGGTGTCGTGCCGGGTTTGGTCATCGTGCTCGTTGTCGCAAGTTCCCTGCACTTATTGTTCAAGGTCAGGCGCGAACTCAACAAAGGTACAGAGGTCTACGAGGCTGTGTCGCGCGCCGTCCTTGAGATCGGGCCAGCCTGCGTGCTGGCGTCGCTGACGACGGCCATTGCCTTATTCTCGCTAACCCTTGTCCCGCTGAAAATTGTCGCTGGCTTCGGCTTTACGGCGGCGATCGGCACAGCGATCGCCTACATCGTTACGATCACGGTTGTTCCATCCTTGGCCTATCTGCTTCTAAGCCGTGCGAAACCGAAGAAATCGCCCAGCCAAAAGATTGACTTCGCATTCAGTGCAGCGAGCCATTTTTGCCACAAAGTGGCTCATTTCACGATGGAGCGACCCCGGCTTGTTCTTGCGTGCGGCCTTGCACTCCTTCTCGTGGCCGGTGTCTTCTACGCCCAGATCAGTCCCCGTTATCAGTACCGTGAGTATTTGCCGGAGCGCAGTCCCGCGCATCTCGCCATGAATGCGATCGACGACCGGCTCGCAGGATCCGAGGACATCTTTGTCCACATACAGATGCCGCCCGGCATGCAGATCGATACGCCCGAAAGCGCCGAACTGGTGAAGAAGGTCGACGCCATCGTCGCGGACTTACCATTGGTGCGCAGCGTTACGTCACTCTACAGCATTCAGAGCTGGGCGGTCGCCGGCGAGATGACTGACGACGAGTTTTTTGATCTTCTTCGCGACGCTGACGCGCCTCTCATTGAGAGAGTGCTCTCAATCGATAACAACTCAACGCTCGTTACGGGGTACTTTCCTGGTACAGACGCCGCCGACTTGCTTCCGGTGGTCAATCAGCTGGATCGCGAACTTGCGCAGTTACAGCGCGCCTATCCCGAGGTGACATTCACCGCGACGAGCCTCTCGGTTCTATCTGCAAAGGCCAGCTACGAGATGATTGCCCAGTTGAACAAGAGCCTTTTGCTGGCCATTGCGCTGAATATCATGCTTGTCGGGCTCGTGTTTCGGTCGCTGCGCGCTGGTCTGTATTGCATTCTGCCCAATCTTCTCCCGATCGTGGTCGTAGGAGGCTTCCTCTATCTGTCCGGGCTTGGGCTGCAGTTCACGAGTGTCGTCGCCTTCACGATCGGGTTCGGTATCGCCGTCGACAATTCGATCCATATTCTAAACTATTACGGTTTGATGCGTTCGCAGGGCCGAGAGGTCATTCCGGCGCTGGAGGAGACAATCACCACGATCGGGCCGGTGCTCGCGGTTGGAACGGTCGTTCTTGTCTCCGGATTTGCGGCGACGCTGTTCAGCCAATTGCCCAATTTGCGCCTTTTCGGTGAAGTAGCGATGATCCTGCTTGCCACAGCCCTGTTAGCGAACTTAGTGATACTCCCGGCGACAATTGCGATTTTGGAAGGCCGTCCTTCAAAGACGGTGGTCCATTAGAGCATTTGCTGCGTAAGAGATGTAATCCTGTAAACAAATGGCGTATTAAGGCGGTAACGGCGGGATGAACGTCTGGAGCCACCATGCCGAATGACCACTCAGTGGAGGTTTGTATGTTAGCGATGGTGAACCGGCTTCGGCATATGGGTTCGATAACAGAAAGTCGGAAGTTTGCTGAGGGCAGTGTCCGCGTCCTCGGGGGTATGGCGCTTGTCGCGCCTCTCATGATAATTGCGCCGAACAATGCTGCATCGGCCGCCGTCCTCGCGGGCGAATGGAGCGGCGAGGGGACGGTCACCCAGACTGAGGGACCGACCGAAAAGGTGCGATGCCGCGTCAGCTATAAGCAAGAAGCTGCCAAGGTTTATGACGTACAGGCGCAGTGTGCATCCACATCAAAGAAGATGAAGCAAACCGGGGAATTATTGGAAGTGCGCCCTGGTGTTTTCACTGGGAGCTTCAATCTGCCTCAATACGACGTGAGCGGTCGCGTCCGTGTTGTTATTGAGGGTGAAACGCAAACAGTGACCTTCAAGAGCCCACGGGGCGAAGGCCAGGTCACACTTACCCGGCGATAGAAAGTCCGCGGCCCGAAGTTCGTTTGCGTTTGTCCAAGCTGGTCAACGCTTAGCGCGCGAATAGGGCGGGGCCTAATCCTCTCAGCTGATCATTATGTGAGTGCGGGGCGTACGCCTCGCGCTTTAAGGTTAGCTTGCCAGATTCGCGTGCCCCCTAGGATGAACAAGACATCGTTTTCTGGCCCACCAAACGTGAAGCTATAAACACCAGGGGCTGCTAGCTCTCCGAATAGGTCGGCATAGGGCGAGAAGACTTGAACGCCCGTGGCAGATGACGAGTAAACTCTGCCCTTCGTGTCGACCTTGATGCCATCGGGGTATCCTGGCGAAATCGTTGCAAAGAGCCTGTCTCCACATAGGCGCCGATCTTGGCGGCTGGTTTGAAGCCTTGGAGTTCACCGTAATTGGGGTCCGTGAACCAGATTGTCCCGTCCGACCTCTCCACGACGTCATTTGGCGAATTGAACGGGAGCCCGCGCCAGGCATCGACGATGGTCTCAAGAGCTCGTGTCTTGAGATTTATGCGACTAATGCGAGCCCGCTCATCAAGCCGGCCCTGTTCGCAGATCAAGAGACGGCCCCGTCGATCAAGAGACATTCCGTTCGCCATGTTCGAAGGGCTCCGTACGACTTCGAGTTTTCCAGGCCGGAATGGGAAACGCTTGCCGTTCAGGGCAAGACGCATGATGGCGATGTTTTTGGGGCCTGGTTCTGGCGCGGTGGTGAAGTAGAGCGCGTGCTCGCCCGCCACGTATACAGGCCCCTCATGCGCATTCGTCTCGATCAAGAAGAAGCGTTTGAAACCCTTGCCGAGGACTTTCCGAAAACCGTCTAGAAACGCCGTGAACTCGCTCGCTCCTTCGACTGGCATCTCAGACCTCTCTTCAAGCGCCGCTCGAATTCCAATGGCAAAGGTCTACAACAAAGGATCGACGAGCTTGCTTACGGCGACACCAAGCGCGCGTTGCGCGTCGGGGTCGAGGTGAACGCCGTCGATGGAGCTGACCTTAACAATCTCACCCGCATCGAGGTAGGTAATGCCGAAATGGTTGGCGACGGTCCGGTAGGCCGCTGCAAGGCCTCGAGAGGTCCCTTGCCCGCCGGAATACATAAGAGCCATATCCGCGTTCAGCGATCCCAAAGGCGGTGGCGCAACCAACACCATCCTAGGCGCCGTTGCCCCCGGTCCAGCTTGGCTCGTTATAACAGCGCGGACCATGTCCATACTGCTCACGGCAATTCGGCCCGCCGTCAGGCCGTAGCAGGGCGCGCTGTCGTTGGTGCCCAGCATGACAACAACAATATCGATAGGGGTATGAGCCTCAAGCAGGGGCGGCAGCATTGCCAGCCCGTCACGACAGGGTCGCGAGAAGTCCTCAGTTGCGATTGTCCTGCCGTTCAGGGCTTCCTCGATGACGTCGGCACGACCCTTTAGCGCGCTTTCAAGCGCGCGTGGCCAGCGGTCCTCCGGCGGATAACGGGTGCCATCCGAAGGGTTGTAGCCCCAGGTAAGCGAGTCGCCGAAGCACAAAATAGTTTTTGTCACGCAGTCTCTCCTTGGTCCGTCCGCATCGTTCTATTGTCTCGCTACAGTCTAGCGTCATTGCGCGGTCGGCACGACGCGCCAGACAGTGTTCCCCACATCATCGGCAACAAGAAGCGCACCGGTGCGATCTTCGGCGACGCCGACGGGCCGCCCATACGCCTGCCCGTCCGCGCTGAGAAAACCGGTGAGGATGGTCTCCGGCATTCCGGACGGCTCGCCGTCCTCGAAGGTCACGAAGATGACCTTGTAGCCGCTAGGAGGCCTGCGGTTCCACGAGCCGTGCTGTCCTATAAAAGCGCCACCCTTATAGCGTTCGGGAAAAAGGTTGCCCCTGTAGAATGCAAGGCCGAGCGACGCGGTGTGCGGACCTAGGGCGTAGTCGGGTACGATCGACTTTGCCACAAGGTCAGGTCTCTGTGGCTCGACCCGCGTGTCGACGTGGTCGCCAAAATAACTATAGGGCCAGCCGTAAAAGCCGTTCTCTTGGACGGACGTCATGTAGTCGGGCACGAGATCGCTGCCAAGTTCGTCCCGTTCGTTGACAACGGTCCACAGGCGGCCGCTGTCGGGCTGTATGTCCATGCCAACGGGATTGCGCAAACCCGACGCATAGATTCTCGATGCGCCGCTTCCAAGGTCGATTTCGTGTATGGCGGCGCGTCCGTCTTCCGTTTCAAAACCGCGCTCGCCGATATTGCTGTTGGAGCCAACGGAAGCGTAGAGCTTGCGGCCATCGGCACTCGCGAGGATGTTCTTGACCCAGTGGATGTTCACAGGGCCGGCTGGAAGATCGGCAACAGCCTCGCCTGTGGCCGAGATCGTTGTCTCACCAAGACGGTACGGGAAGCGGACGACGCCGTCCGTATTCGCCACATAGAAGTCGTCGTCGATCAGCGCCATGCCAAACGGCGAATTCAGTCCCGAGAGAAACGCCGTGCGCGTCTCGGCGATGCCGTCTCCGTCTGCGTCACGCAAGAGCGTGATTCGATTAGGACTCTCAACGCCTGCTCCGGCCCACCACATACCGAGCTTCATGAGGCGGCCCATGATCCCTTGCGACAAGCCAGGTTGCGGTGGAGCTGCCGCCTCGGCAACGAGTACGTCGCCATTGGGTAGGACGTACAGCATACGAGGATGATCCAGGTCCGTAGCGAACGCATTCACGCTCAAGCCGTCCGCCGCCTGAGGAGTCTCGTCGTTCGGCCACCCTGTCGCTTTCGCGAGCACCACTGTTGGAAACGTAGTCTGAACGGGAAGCGGCAGCTCGGGATTAGGGCCCGTGCCCGCGGAAACAGGGAGGGTGGCCTCTTCTCCGCAGCCGGCGAGTCCTAGGCAAATGAGGACAGCAAACGCACGTGCGATTAAATGGCTATGCATTCGGGACGAATCCTTCGGCTCCGCGACGTTGGCCGGTTCTTGGCCGTGATCGTAGTCAGCCAGTCAAATTGGTGTGAAATGCAACTTAAGCGCTTTGGATGTATGGTTTTTCGGTTGCTTTGCCATGACAATGCGGCCATTCCGCCTATGGGCCCATGCAGTTCATTGAGGTATTGAGATAGTGTGATACCGCGTGCGTCTGAAACCGCGCCCGCAGCGGCGGCTATTCTCCTCGGACAAACAGAATGCAGCAGAGAAACGACAGCGCCAAGCAACAGGTAGCGAAGTCGAAAGGCGGTAAAGGATCGGAGCCCAAATCCTCCCACGCCACGCCGCCGTCTGACCCGGTGCCCGCCCCGGCGACCTCAGGGCACGGCGGCAGGTTCCTCTATATCCTCCTAGCGGTGCTGGCCTTTGCAGGCATGGCTTACTGGTATCTGTCCGGGCAACAAGGGCCACAGCAAGCAATGGCCCCGAGTGCACCTCCCGCTGCGCCACCCGTCACCGTGTCCACGCCCCTCGTGGAAACGATTCAAGAATGGAATGACTTTACGGGTCAGTTTGAGGCAGAGGAGTCCGTCGAAATTCGCGCGCGCGTAAGCGGCTATTTGGAGTCGGTCAATTTCGATGACGGACAATTAGTGAAGAAGGGCGACCTTCTCTTTGTCATCGAACCACGACCGTTCGAGATTGCATTGGAGTCAGCGAAGGCGGATGTCGCGCAGGCAGAAGCTCAGCTCGAGCTTGCTAAAGTGCAGCTGGAGCGCACCGCCGAATTGCGCAAGAAGGATTTTGCGTCGGCGCAAGCGTTCGATGAACGCGCAGCGGAGGTCAAGGATGCCACGGCCTCCTTGAACAAGGCTCGCGCGGATGTCGACCAGGCGCAACTCAATCTCGATTACACGCGGGTGCTTGCGCCGGTGTCCGGCCGGGTAGGGCGTCACGAAGTGAGCGTCGGCAATCTCATTGTGGGCGGAACCGGCGCGCCGGAGACGACGCTCCTGACGACGGTTGTATCGCTTGATCCGATCTGGCTGACATTCAATGTCAGCGAAGGCGATGCGATGACGTATAAGCGGCTTATTCAGAAGGGCGAGCTTGAGTCGGCGCGGACCGCCGACATTGCCGTGCAAGGTCAGCTGATCGACGAGACGGATTGGCCGCTGAAAGGCACCATCGATTTTGTTGACAATCAATATGATCGCACAACCGGCACGATCCGTGTGCGCGCTTCATTCCCCAACAAGGATCTGTTTATCACGCCTGGTCAGTTCGGCCGGGTCCGTGTGCCGATGTCGCAAGAGAAACCTACGATGCTCGTGCCCGACGCAGCCGTCGTGACAGATCAGTCGACGAAACTTCTCTTCACTGTGGCCGACGATGGAACCGTGGTGCCTAAACCTGTTGAGCTCGGCGCGGTCACAGATGGCGGTTTGCGTATTGTCCGCGACGGTATTACTGAGAAAGATAAGGTCATCATCAACGGACTTTTGAGGGCGCGGCCTGGGCAAAAGGTGACGCCGCAACCCGGCGAGATACAGCCTCTGGGTCAACAGGCCGCGGCTCAACGATGAAGACGTCGCACTTCTTCATCGACCGGCCTATTTTTGCAGCTGTCATTTCGATCATCATCACGCTCGTCGGTGGCGTGGCCTATTTCAACCTGCCTGTCGCGCAGTATCCCGAGATCGCACCGCCTTCCATACAGGTGACTGCGCAGTATCCGGGCGCCTCCGCAGAAATTGTCGCGAACACCGTCGCTACACCTATCGAGCAGGAGGTGAATGGCGTCGACGACATGATCTACATGACGTCTCAGTCGACGGGCGACGGCTCAATGGCGCTGACAGTGACGTTTAAGCTCGGTACGGACCTCGATACGGCGCAAGTGCTCGTACAGAACCGCGTGGCGATTGCAACACCGCGGCTTCCCGAAGAAGTGCGGTCGCTCGGTGTGCAGGTCAGAAAGCAATCGCCGGATCTCATGATGGTCATCCATCTGAGCTCGCCGGACGACAGCCGTGACCTGCTGTACATTTCAAACTATGCGACGCTGCACGTTAAGGACGTCTTGTCTCGTATCGACGGCGTGGGCAACGTCACGATCTTCGGTGCGCGCGACTACTCGATGCGGATTTGGCTCGATCCCGACAAGCTCTCCGCGCGGAACTTGACTGCTGGCGACGTGCTCACCGCACTTCGTGGACAAAACGTCCAGGTGGCGGCCGGGGTGATAAATCAACCGCCCGTTCCGCAACCAGGCGCCTTCCAACTCAATGTTGAAACGCAAGGGCGTCTCAAAACACCGGAAGACTTCGGCAATATCATCGTGAAGTCCGATGGCGAGGGGCGCGTGGTTCGCGTGCGCGATATCGCGCGGGTCGAACTAGGTGCGGCCGACTACAATCGCAATGGCTATCTCGATGGACGCGTTGCAATCCCGATGGGCATTTTTCAGCGCCCGGGCTCCAACGCGCTCGCGACAGCCACGGAAGTCGAAGAGACGATGGAAGAGCTCTCCAAGTCCTTCCCGAACGGCCTGCGTTACGACATCGTCTACAATCCCACCGTCTTCATCTCCGACTCCATCGAAGCGGTTTTGGTGACGATGCTCGAGGCCGTGATCCTCGTGGTACTGGTGATCGTCATATTCTTGCAGACATGGCGCGCGTCGCTGATCCCTATCGTTGCGATCCCAATCTCGCTCATTGGGACGTTTGCCGTGCTCTCGGCGCTCGGTTACTCACTCAATAACCTATCGCTCTTCGGTTTGGTGCTGGCGATCGGCATCGTGGTCGATGACGCGATCGTCGTGGTGGAAAATGTCGAGCGAAACATCCGCGAAGGACTGAGTCCGCGCGAGGCCGCATACCGTACGATGGACGAAGTCGGTACAGCGCTGATCGCCATGACGCTGGTTGTCTGCGCGGTGTTTATTCCAACCGTGTTTCTGAGCGGCATTCTTGGCCAGTTTTTCCGCCAATTCGCTGTGACAATCGCGACGGCTACGTTGATTTCGCTGCTGGTTTCGCTGACGCTGAGCCCGGCGCTTTGCGCCATTCTCTTCAAACCTCAAAACGCAGAGGAAAAGAGGGGGCTCTTCGGGCGCATCGTCCATCGCGGGTTCGGCTGGTTTAATGCGGGCTTTGACTGGGTCGCCGAAAAATACGGTGCGATGACGGCCCGGCTGATCCGGATCTCAGCTGTTATGCTGACGATCTACGTTGGGCTGATTGGGCTGACCGTCTATCAGTTTCGTGCTGCTCCGACAGGGTTTATTCCGAATCAAGATCTTGGTTATCTCATTAACATCATTCAGTTGCCACCGGGCTCCGCCTTATCCCGAACGAACGACGTTGCTCTCAAAGTTACGAAGATTGCACTAGAGACGCCCGGGGTGGCTCACGCTGTGCCGATCGTGGGGCTTGATGGTGCAACGTTCACGACGGCATCCAATTCAGCCGTGGTGTTTACCCCGCTTGAGCCATTCTCCGAACGCGCGAAGAAAGGCCTTAACGCAACAGCGGTATCTGGTGCGCTCAATCAGGGGTTCGCTTCCATCGAGGATGCCTTCATCTTGAGTATCTCGCCGCCGCCCGTCCGCGGTATCGGCACGACCGGCGGCTTCAAGATGCAGGTGCAGGACACGCAAGGTGCGCCGCTTTCGCAGCTAGCCGATGTCGCGCAACAACTCGTGGTAGCCGCGAACCAGGATCGGGTTCTCTCACGTGTTTTCACGACCTTCAATACAGGAACACCGAGCGTTTACGCAGATATCGATCGGGTGCGCGCGGAAATGCTGGGCGTGAATGCTGACGATATCTTCGAGACGCTCGAGATCTATCTCGGCTCACAATACGTGAACGATTTCAACTTCCTCGGCCGCACATACCGGGTGACCGCCCAAGCAGACGGACAATATCGCCAAGACCTCAATGCGATAGCCCAACTCGAAGCGCGCAACGCGCAAGGTGAGATGGTGCCGCTAGGGTCTGTCGCGGCATTCAATGACATCACCGGCCCTTACCGTGTTGAGCGTTTCAACCTCTTCCCGTCTGCTGCCGTACAAGGCGGAACGAATCCGGGTTTCTCCAGCGGTGATGGACTGCAGGCGATGGAACGCCTCGCCGGTGAAGTCCTCCCCGACGGCTACGCCTACCAGTGGACGGAACTCGCCTTTCAGGAGAAGCAGGCTGGGGACACGGCGATCTTCGTGTTTCTCGCAGCGGTCGTGTTCGTGTTCCTGCTGCTCGCCGCTCAGTATGAGAGTTGGGGTTTGCCGCTCGCCGTCATCTTGATCGTGCCCATGTGTTTGCTGGCAGCGGTCAGCGGCCTGTTGTTGCGCGGGATGTCCGTAAATATTTTGGGGCAGATCGGTTTTGTGGTGTTGATCGCCTTGGCTGCGAAGAACGCGATCCTGATCGTCGAGTTCGCCCGACAGAACGAGGAGAACGGGCAGAACCGCTTTGATGCGGTGGTGGAAGCGGCCCGAGTACGTCTGCGGCCGATTTTGATGACGGCCTTGGCCTTTATTCTTGGCGTCGTGCCGCTTGTGATCGCGACAGGGGCCGGCGCCGAGATGCGCCAGTCCTTGGGCACCGCCGTGTTCTCGGGCATGCTGGGCGTCACGGCGTTCGGACTGATCTTCACACCAATCTTCTATGTGCTCGTTCGGAAATTCGCGGCGGTTCGGAAAGCGCCGGGCGACGGAAGGCCAGAGGCGGCCGAATAGAGCGGAGCGCAGTCTCGCCGTCGTTGCTCAAGTGAGCGGCATCAGATTAAGATGCTTCAAACGATATCTCAGGGCGGATACAGACGAGAGGAATGGGCGTTCGTAAGCGCTTAATGGAGACCGCTGGGTTTGCCGCAAGATACAGACACGCTATCGGCAGGGGACGTGCCCGCAGACGCTGCCGAGTATTATCAGAAATTTTTCAACGAGATGAGAGATGCCCACGGGAACGTGCGGCCTGCGTACAAGCAGCTCGCCAAATTCCTCGACGGGCTTTCGATGGAGTCTCTTGCGACGAAGCAAGAGGCCGCCGACGCGCTCTTTCGCCGGCTCGGCATTACCTTCGCCGTATATTCTGAAGGCGGATCGACGGAGCGGCTAATCCCCTTTGATCTGATCCCCCGTATCTTGCACCAATCAGAATGGAACCTGGTCGAGCGCGGTTGCCTTCAACGCGTCAAGGCAATCAACATGTTCCTGTATGACATTTATCACGACCAAGAAATTCTGAAGGCCGAGCTCATCCCCTCGGAGCTTGTTTTCAAGAACCCAGCCTTTCGACCAGAAATGTGCGGCGTGGATCTTCCCAAGAACGTCTACGCCCATGTTGCCGGTGTCGATCTCGTTCGTACAGGCGAGCGCGACTTTTTCGTTCTGGAGGACAACGTTCGCACGCCTTCCGGCGTATCTTACCTTCTCGAAAATCGAGAGATCATGATGCGATTATTCCCGGATGCGTTTAACGGCCAGTCCGTTTCGCCAGTGGGGAATTATCCGGAGCGTCTACTGGAGAACCTGCGCGCGGTTGCGCCAAGTGGGGCGGAGGACCCTGTCGTCGTTCTTCTCACTCCAGGGCGCTATAACAGCGCTTACTTTGAGCACGTGTTCTTAGCGGAGCAGATGGGCATCGATCTTGTCGAGGGTGTCGATCTGTTCGTTCGTGACGGCTATGTCTGGATGCGCACAACAGAGGGTCCGGTGCGCGTCGATGTGATCTATCGCCGCCTCGACGACGACTTCATGGACCCGCTTGCCTTTTATCCAGGATCGATGCTGGCCGTTCCCGGCCTTTTGTCCGTGGTGCGATCGGGCAATGTTGCTTTGGCGAATGCTCTGGGTACCGGCGTGGCGGACGACAAGGCTATGTACGTCTACGTCCCGCGTATGATCGAGTTCTACCTGGGTGAACACGCAATTCTGAACAATGTGCAGACCTACATGCTGCGGGACCCTAAGCAGTGCCAACATGTTCTGCAAAATATAGAGAACCTGGTTGTCAAAGAGGTCCAAGGCTCTGGCGGCTACGGGATGCTGATCGGGCCGGCCTCGACGAAGGCGGAGCAAGAGGCCTACAAGGCAAAGGTTGTACAGAACCCCTCGAACTATATCGCTCAGCCTACGCTCACCCTGTCGACAGCTCCAACCCTATGCGGTGACGCTTTGGTGCCCCGCCATGTGGACCTCAGGCCCTTCGTGCTATCTGGCGACGAAACCAGCGTCATTCCTGGCGGTCTAACCCGTGTCGCGCTACGCGAGAAATCTTTGGTGGTCAATTCCAGCCAAGGCGGTGGAACCAAGGATACGTGGGTACTGGAGCCGGGAGCATGTTGAGCCGCACCGCCGAGGATCTGTATTGGATGGCGCGAAACATGGAGCGTGCTGAGAATACGGCCCGCATGCTTGAGGTCAGCTTTCGCATGTCGATGCTTCCATCGTCGATGGATCGCGAAGCCGAGTTTCAACCGATCTTGGCGATCGCGCCCGGTGACGGCACATTTCAAGACCACTATGACAAATTGAGCTTCGAGAATGCTGTGCGCTATGTCGCGCTCGATCCCGAGAACAACGGTTCGATTTATTCCCTGATCCGAAATGCCCGCGAGAATGCCCGTGCCCGACGCGCTTCCATCTCGAGCGAGGCCTGGGAAACGCTGAACGCGACTTGGCTGCAAATGCAAAGCTTCGATTTCGACGAAGTTCGCCGTTGGGGGTTTCGCGACTTCTTCGACTGGGTCAAAGAACGTTCGCATCTCTTTCGTGGCGTGGTGTTCGGTACCATGCTCCACGACGACGGGTTTCGCTTCTTACGCCTTGGGACCTTCATTGAGCGAGCCGATAACACGGCCCGCATTCTGGATGTGAAGTACCATGTCCTGCTTCCAGATACCGAGCAGGTAGGCGGATATGTCGACTATTATCAGTGGGCAGCACTACTTCGGTCGGTCGGCGCCTACCGCGCCTACCGGCGAATCTACCATGACTCGATCTACCCTTGGCGCGTGGCCGAGCTCTTGATTCTCCGGGAAGACATGCCGCGCTCGCTGCACCATTGCTACAGCATCGTTCTTGCAACCTTGGACGAGCTTGCGAAAGAGAAGCCGCTTGAATGCCGAAGGCTTGCGGGCCAAACGCATGCACAACTTCGCTATGGTCAAATTCAAGCGGTCTTTCGCGAGGGGCTGCATGAGTATCTTACGCGCTTCATCGAGGAGAACCACGCCCTGGGAATGCAAATCCAAGAAGACTTCCTCATGACCCCACTGGCGATAGCGGAGGCCGTGTAAGCAATGCTGATCCGCGTTGAGCATTCCACGTCGTACAAGTACTCGGAGCCGCTTCTTGCGACTACGCAGTATTTGCGGATGACGCCGCTGTCTGGCAGCACACAGGCCGTCGAAAACTGGGCAGTGATCTGCCCAGGGGCCGCGACAACGCCGTGGCAGGATCAATACGGCAATACTTGTCATACGCTCACGGTCACGAAACCTGTTGATCGTCTAGATATTCGGGTGAGTGGACTTGTGCGAACGCGCGACACGAGTGGGGTTGTCGGCGTGGCGTCGCCTGAACTGCCGGTTATGCTCTACCTTCGCGAAACACCGGCGACCCTTGCGGTCGATTCAATTCGTGATCTCGCGAACAAGAGCCGCGGACAGGGTGACCGGGATCGGATAGAGATCCTGCACGACATTATGCTGGGTATCGCCGAGGCGGTCGCTTACAAGCCCGGCGAAACACACGTTCACACCACCGGCGCAGAGGCATTGGAGCAGGGCAGCGGCGTTTGTCAGGATCACGCGCACATTTTTTGTGCCGCTGCCCGCGCGCTTGACATCCCAGCCCGCTACGTTAGCGGTTACATGACGCAGGGTGTCGGTCATGAAGCTCACACGGCAAGCCACGCCTGGGCCGAAGCCTTCGTTGACTCTCTCGGCTGGGTGGGGTTCGATCCAACCAATCGGGCTTGCCCGGACGAGTCGTACGTGCGGACCGCGATCGGCCTCGATTACTCCGAGGCGGGTCCTGTACGGGGCGTACGGGCAGGGGGTGGTGACGAAGAGATGAGTGTCCACGTCAGTTTTCCAAATCAGCAATAGGGTCGGGGGCGTAGGGCGAGTGACGTATTGCGTCGGCATTATGCTTGATGAAGGGGTCGTGCTCGCTTCCGATTCTCGCACCAATGCGGGAATCGATCGGGTGTCGACCTTCCGAAAGATGTTCACCTTCGAACGCCCAGGCGACAGGGTCTTTACGATCCTCACAGCAGGCAATTTATCGCTCACGCAAGGGGTAGTCAGCCTGATCGGAGAGTGGTTGGAGTCGGACGAACCGGACAAGGACCTTTATGCAACGGGTTCGATGTTCGGCGCTGCACGGATCGTTGGTCGAGCTCTGCGCGCAATGCACAAGGTCGACGCAGGTTACCTGCAACAGCAGGACATCGATTTTTCCGCCTCGTTCGTGCTCGCCGGACAAGTCCGGGGCGGTAAGCTTAGGCTCTTTCAGATTTATGATGCCGGCAACTTCATCGAAGCCATGGGCGACACGATCTATTTTCAGATCGGCGAAGTGAAGTACGGCAAGCCAATTCTCGACCGGATATTGCACCGGGAGATGAGCCTGAAAGACGCAGCAAAGTGCGCGCTTATATCGTTTGACTCTACCATGCGCTCGAATGTTTCGGTTGGCCCGCCGATCGACCTCATGATCTACCGTCGCGATACGCTTCAGCGGGTCTTCACAACTCGACTAGAAGAGGATGATCCTTATTGGCAGGAACTCCGAGAGGGTTGGGGAGACGCTATTCACAGCGCTTTCGACAATGTCGGCCACGATCCCGGCTGGACTCTCTGAGAGCGGCGCGTTCGTTCCCTTCGGAAACTGTGCGGTTTTCGAATGCGCTACCTTTGGCGTGTCGGCAACGACCACGGAGGAGGCCTTATGGTCCTTGAGGACGTAGGTGCGCTCTCACTTCGTCTGACTGTTGGGGCTCTGTTCCTGATGGGTACGTGGGCATCGGGCAAAACGCGAGAGGCGCGCGACTTTACGACAGCGGAGACGTCGCTTGTCTTCAAGACCAACCCGCGGCTCTTTGCTTATCTGGGCATCGCGATGATGAGCCTGGGCGGCTTGTCGATTATCTTTGGTGTCTTCCCAAGAACTGGTGCTCTAGCGTTGACGATCTTCTTGGTGGGCGGCGCGGCGATCCACTTTGCCAAGTGCGCGCAGCTCACAGGTTACGCAAAGACGATCGAGCCAGCTCTAGCGGGCGATGGGGCGGGGCCGGCCCGTCGGGCGCTCGACGAGTTGACGCAGGCTGGCGTACTTGGCCATTTCGTTGCCGGGTTGAAGAACTACGCTTTGACAGGAGCGACCGCTTATCTTGTCCTTACGGGATGTCGCGCCCCGATGTTGATCGGCTTCGGTCCCGATGGGGCGCTGCAAGGACTTTTGACGCGGCTCTAGCGTCAGATCCAACACGCGGATTCGAATCTCCGTTTGTTGAACATTGGAAGAGAGACGATGGCCGAAACGAAGCAACCGGCTGTTCAGCGTAGTGCCGCTCCGCTTGGGAGCCGAGAACCCCGCGGATTGCTAGACATCCTGCGCGCCGAGCTCGGTCTGGTTGCAGGCGTCGTGACCACGATACTCTTTTTCACCGTGGGCAAGTATTGGCTAACAGACCTGAGCAGCCTGACTTGGCTCGCGTTCATGTTTGTCTGGCTGTTCGGCGTCATGATCTGGTGTGCATTTGGCGTCGTGCGCCACGCAGATGCGCTGGCGGACATTCTGGGTGAGCCCTATGGCACACTCATTTTGACCATCGCTGTCATCAGCATCGAGGTCGCAATCCTCGCGACCATCATGCTTGGGAAGACGCCCAACCCCACACTGCCGCGCGAGACCATGTTCGCCATTCTCATGATCGTGCTCAACGGCATGGTGGGGACGGTGCTTGCCGTGGGCGGCCTGCGCTACGTCCAACAGCAGTACAATCTGCAAGGCGCGTTGGCCTATCTCGCCGTTATCACCCCCTTGGCATTTCTCGCCTTGGTGGTTCCAACGTTCACTGAATCGACGTCAGGCCCGACCCTTCAAACGCACCAAGCGATCTTCTTCGGTGGGTTGACGGCCCTTTTGTACGGCGCCTTTCTGACGATCCAAACCACGCGGCACCGCACGTTCTTTGTGCAGCCCAGCTCTGTTCGGCGCGACAAGGCAAAGCAGCAAACCGCGGCCGACGAACTTCCTGAACCCGACACCGGGATGCCGGACTCAGGCCATCATGGCCCTGTCTACTCCGGCCCAGTTCATGCGGTCTTGCTGCTTGCAACCCTGCTGCCGGTGGTTTTGCTGTCCAAACCCTTGGCAACAATTCTGGACCACGGCATCGCGCAAGTCGGTCTACCGAATGCTCTTGGTGGGGTCGTGATCGCGATGCTGATCCTTTCGCCCGAGTGGACGGCTGCACTGCAAGCCGCCATGCGCGATCAGCTTCAGCGCGCGGTCAACCTAAGCCTCGGAAGCGCGCTCTCGACTATTGGGCTGACCGTACCTGTCATGCTTGCGATCAGTCTCTTTACGGGTACCCCCCTTAAGTTGGGGCTCAATCCCGTTGACATCGTTCTGCTGTCGGTCACGCTGTTCGTCTGTCACATCACGTTCTCGGGTGCGCCCACCAACATACTGCTTGGACTAGTCCATCTCGTCTTGTTCGGGACGTACCTGATCCTGATTTTCAAGCCCTAGCTGCCGCGCAGACCTGGCCACCCGAAACGTATGTTCTTTCAACTTGGCGAGAACAAACAACGCATTAGCTGCAGCATATATGAAAAAGTGCACTGCCGGCCCCGCCCCGGCAGTGCTTTAAAACGCGGCCCATCCGAGTGGACGGACCTTAGATGGTGCGTTCTGTGTAGAGGGTGTCCAGAATGGGCCAAGGATCCGAAAATCTCGGCCCAAAGACTCGCTCCGGCAACAAAGATGACACGAAGCTTGCCGGCAACGCAATTGGACCCAGGTCTTATAGCCGCACTTTCTTTTCTGCTGTGGATTCGCAGTTGTGTTTCGATGGCAGATACTCTTAAGGGTCAGTCGCGTTCGGCAGCTGGCCGTCTTCCGTGTCAGAGCTCTGCTGCTCTTCAGCTCCCGTTGCTGCTGGCGCGTTTAAACTCTTAGCCCAGGCCTCGAATCGGCTACTTAAATTCGCCCCGTTCTCATCCCACCAAGCCTGGTCGAACCGGAGCGCATTCTGATTGTTTGCAGGTGCTGTCGGCAAGAACCGCTGCATATCAACACCAATTGCAGGGTGTTTGCCGACTTGGCTCAATGCAGATTTGCGCATCGGACCATACGCCGTCAGCCTCGCTTGCGCGGCCAGTTGGGCTGGCGCAGTCGCAAAACGGATAAAGCGCATTGCCTCGGGTTTGTTTTTCGATGCCATCGGAACAGCCCACGCGTCGAGGTCATAAATTTGCCCGTCCCACAGGATTTCCAGGTTGCGATCAAGGACCGCGGCACGGAAGATTCTGCCGCTATAACCAGCAGCCATCGAGGCCCGGCCACTCGCAACCCATGCCATCGGCTCGGCCGGCTTTTCCCATAGGAGAACGCTTTGCCGAATTTTATCGAGCGCTGCGAAGGCCCTGTCGGCGCCTTCCGGTGTCGCAAGCGCTTGGTAGATGGCGTCAGGGGCCACGCCGTCTGCGAGCAGGACTAGCTCGAGAGTGCGCGCCGCATCGTTGGGCAGGGCGCGCTTGCCGGGGAAGCGGTCGACGTCCAAGAGCGCATCGATAGTTGTGGGTGCGCCGTCGCGGAATGCTCTGCCGTTGGTGACAACTGCCATGGACCAAGCCATCGACGCGACGCCGCACTTTGATAGGGCGCCGGGCAAGAAGTCATCAGAGGTTTCGCCATCCGATTCAAGCGCGTCGGACTCTATCGGCACAAGCAGCC
This sequence comes from Methyloceanibacter sp., assembly GCF_058506495.1. Lineage (NCBI taxonomy): Bacteria > Pseudomonadati > Pseudomonadota > Alphaproteobacteria > Hyphomicrobiales > Hyphomicrobiaceae > Methyloceanibacter > Methyloceanibacter sp. The sequence goes on from NZ_JBZMXT010000021.1 coordinate 17,447, forward strand.
CTTCGTTGCAGAACTTGGCAAGCGCGCCAGCTGAAACATCAACGACGTCCACCGGTGTCGCGTCGTTGGCAATCAATGCTCTAAGTGATGAAGCTTTGCCACCGTAACTCTCTGTCGAGATGACGGTTCCGGTCTTCCTTGCATAGGGTTCGAGGACCGCAATTTCCTGCGCGCGTCCATAAGCGCCACCAAAGGTCGCGATACTAAGACTTTGCTGCGCCCATGCTTGTTGCGGGACGAATGACATGAGGACAAGTGCGAGCACCGCTGCGCTTTGAAGGCGTGGCAAGCCGCTCGAAAGTTCGCGGGGGGTAAAGTGGCGCAATACAGGCATTGACGTCGGCTGCCGTCGAATTTGTCCTAAGAGCTTCTCACAGAAACCATTACTGCTTCATTGTGTCCTGTTCCGAACCTGCTGCCTCTCCCTCGGAAGCACCAGCGTACGCCATGTCTGGCGTCGTCAGAGGGCCGCTGATTGTCATACCGGACTTGCCGTTTGCTGCGTGCGCATCGGCCTCTTGAGAACTCTCAGGGTCCGTCATTCGCAGGTCCCAATCAAGGGTCTGCTGCGCAACGTCCAAGCCGCCCGCGCCCGAAACTACTGTGTCCTCAGCCGTTAGGCGAAAGGTCTTGCACCACAGATGTCCCGCAGAGAGGCTGCAGTCCGCATTGAGTTTAGAGTAGGCCGTGTTTGCTTCTTGGCTCCAGCCGCGCGCCGCAGCGTCCGGTTCGGACATGAGAGTGATCAAATCGATGGGAAGGGAGCCATTTTCCGCGCCCACAACGACAGTGCCTGTGAGCCCCCGAATAAGCTCATCATGCGAGGTGCCGCCGGTCGAAAGGTCGACCTTCATGGAGCCAGTGCCCTTGACCGGAACCTCCGTGCCAAGAAACTCTCGGCAAACATCTATGTCGATGCCGGTGAGGCTACCGACCAGTGCGCCCTCGACGCGGGGTGTAGAGACATCAAGATCGAACCGGCCTTCCGCCAATCCGCTACAAATCTCCAATGATCCTATTTCACTCGAGATTGCGCCGTCCTTGGCATGGAGCGTTAAACCGCCTCCGCCGAGTTGCAGATCGCCGGTCTGAAACTCAGCCGCCGAGATCCGTAGGTCTGCATCGAGATGTTTCAGAACCACCCAATCCAGCAGCGGCGAGTCCTCGTCGGAGGCTAAACCGTCGGACAGATAGGGCTGCAGCGACAGCGCTTCGAACGCGAGGGTGCCGTCAACGCGCGGTCGTTCGCCTGCGGTGATGGCCAACAAACCTACGGCCGCGTTCCCGTCTACTTCAAACTCGCCATCATCGAAGGTTAGGGTCGGCCCACTCCAATGCACCTGACCCGTCGCTCGCGCTTCTCTCAAGCTCTCGCCTTTTGGTACCGCAACGCCGACCCAATTGAGGAAGTACCTGACGTCAGGCAGTGTTGCCTCAAGATTGCCCTCGCCGCTAAGCACCTCTGCAAGCTGCATCGTACCTGTAAAACGTGCTGTAAGGGGCGCCGACGTGACCTTGAGCGTGAGCGGTACGCGTTGTTTATCCCCATCATTCGCCGTCCTGCCGCGGTCCAGAGAGAAGGTGACGTCTTCGCCGTTGAAAGTGAACGAGCCCACTGCCTCCATTGAACCCGCTTGTCCGCGTGTCGTCAGCCGAAGATCCAGGTCTCTGAGAGCTGGAGAGCCGGCTGAAGAGTCGACGGCGCCACGATGCAGCCTCACGCTATCGAGGGGCGCACTCGCTAGAAAGCTGGTGAGCTGGCCGAGCACGGTCTTGGCAGTTCTTGTCTCGGTTCCTCCCTTCAGCCTCAGCGTCGGCTTGTCCAGCCGCAGAGCACTGAATGATAAATCTCCAAATAGGAGATCAGGGAGCGACAAGGTGAGACGAAATTTTGGCGCGGTGATCGATTGGACGCTGGGCAGTTTCGACGCTTTCGACAACGACAGTCCGCCTTCTATCGATGGAGGAAGATAGCGAACCCGGAGCGGCTCCAACAATGTCACCGTCCCGCCGGTCCAGTTCGAAAGGGAGGCTTCAACCCGGCCCCCGAGGTCAGAGGGTGGACCCGCCGGCCGCAACAGCATGAAAAGAAGGCCCGCTGCGACTGCTGCAACAAGAGCAGTAAGAAGCCATTTCCAAATAGACTGGCGCGGCCTCATTCCGACCCTTCCAAATAACCGGTTGCGTGGGCTGTGCGCAGGTGTGCCAGCGGCTCGGAGACAAGCTTCAGACAGCGCACCAAAATAAGACGACTTTAGTCGAGACCCGGCGAACCCAAGAGCCTCATTCTCTTGGTTTATCAGGAAATTGGCAACGCCAATTCCTTTTGGGGGTCGGACCTTTGAGTATAGGAGCTAGCGCCGCCTGGCCGGCTCCTGGCAAGGATCCCATGAAGAAACAGCACTGGCACCAAACTGATTACGACGATGGTGAGGGCCGACAGTCCGGCCTCCTCGTAGCGATAGAGCGACGCCAGTGTATAGACGTGCGTGGCAAGCGTATCGAAGTTGAAGGGACGTAGCAGCAATGTGGCTGGCAGTTCCTTCATGGAGTCTACAAACACGATCAATGCTGCCGCACCCAGCGCGGGACGGAGAAGTGGCAAGTGGACTCGCCAGAGCATGTGGCTCACTGAGGCGCCAAGCGTCCGTCCGGCTGCATCGATGTTGCGGCTAATTTTACTGAGGCCTGCCTCGACCGAGCCGAGCGAAGCCGCCAGAAAACGGATGGTGTAAGCGACAACGATGGCGAACGCCGACCCGGAAAAGATCAGCCCAGTCGAGACGCCGAAGAGAGACCGCGCCGCATCGTCAATTGTGTTGTCGAGGCCTGCGAGCGGGATGAGCAGGCCAATGGCCAAAACTGTTCCTGGCACTGCATAGCTGACGGCAGGCACGAAGCTCACAATCTGAACAAATCGCGATTGCGTTTGACGCCGTCCATAAGCGAGGATCACGGCAAAGATTACGCTCAGCAGGGCGGCAGCCAGCGACAAGCCGAGACTATGCATGGCGGCACGCCAGAACTCTTCCGTCAAACTGGCCGCAAGATGCGCGACGGCGTCGCCGGCCAGCACATACGTCGGCAAAACGAATCCAACCAAGATAGGGAGGGCGCAGGCGAGCGCCGCGAAGGCGCCTTTCCACCCTGACAGAACTTCCTCCGACAGATCCCGGTATTTGCCGGTGGTATGGTGGAAACGTCTGCCCGAACGGAGAGCGCGTTCCAATCCCAGGACCGCCAGGACGAACAGCAGCATCACGCAAGAAATCTGTGCCGCCCCCGCCAGGCTGCCACGGTCGAGCCACGTGTCGTAGACGGCGACGGTGAGCGTCTGCACGCCAAAGAACTCGACGGCGCCGATGTCGTTGAGCGTTTCCATCAGTGCCAGTGCCGTGCCCGCGGCAAGGGCAGGGCGCGCAAGTGGCAACGCAATTTGCCAGAACGTTTCGGACGCGCTTCTGCCGAGTGAGCGGCTCGCCTCGATGACACAGATCGACTGCGCAATGAAGCTGGCGCGTGCGGTGATGTACACATACGGATAAAGCACCGCCCCAATGACAAAGATCGCGCCCGGAAGCGTCCGAATGTCGGGGAACCAATAGTCTCTAGCGCTTTGCCAACCGAAAATCTGGCGCAGTGCCGTCTGTACCTCGCCCGAATAGTCGAACAACTCGATATAGCAAAAGGCGATGATGTATGTGGGCATCGCTAAGGGCAGCAGCAGGAGCCATTGAAACAGGCTGCGCCCTGGAAACCGATACATTGTGACGAGCCAAGCGGTGCCTGTTCCAGTTACGAGCGCGATTGCCGCAACACCCGCCATTAGGATTAGTGTGCGCTGAACCGCGCTAGGCAGGACGTTTTCGATGAGATGGGGCCAAATGTCACCGCTGGAGTGCAATGCCATGATGGCTATTGCGAGCAAGGGTGCTGCCGCAATGAGCGATAGGACCACGGTGCCCAAGGACCAGGAAAAACTTCCGTTCTCGAATGGCCTTGCTATACGACGCCACGGTGACACCGTCGCTGGAGTTGGCGCCGGTCTTGTCGTCGGTGCAGTGCTAGACAGAGATCGAGCCACCGTAAGAACGGGCTTGGGATGCAACCAGCTCCGCCACAATCTCTTGGTTTAGCCGGTAATCCGCTTCGTTAAGCGCGTCGGCGAAAGCGCTGGCAGCATCGATGACCGGATCGACGGTATCAGATCCCGTCAGCGCAAACGCACAAGCTTGCATGGCCGGGCAGCGATGATGTTGTGACGCCGCAATCAGAGACATTGCCATGCACTCATCGGCGCAGAAGCGCCGCGACTTGAGTGTGTTGTACTCGATCTTGCGCGAGGCGGCGGCTCGCGTCGCACGGACCCAACACGCAAGCTCAGTGACGGCCCGTTTGGCGCACGCCGGTCCAAGAACACGATTGAACGTGCTCCATCCGTTTTCCCAGCAGGTGATGTCCCCGGTATCGTACCCTGCCAACCAGCAGCGGAAACCCATGCCCACGAGCCACTCAGGACCGGCACACGCATGCAGCTCGCCACGCACGTCTCTTTTCTCGACAAACCTTGGTTGAAAACTCATTGCCGCCCCCTTTATGAGCTCGGCCCGTCATCGAAGCCGACCTTGTCAATCATCTCACTTGCCGCCTTGCGCAAGCTGGCAATCTTGTTCAGCGGTATTGGGTCCGCCTTAAACTTTCCCCACGACTCGACGAGGTCGGACCACGCAATGCCATACTTGGTTGGATATTCGTGGTTAACCTCGGCATACATGCTTTGCCCTTTGTCCGAGGCCAGGAACTCAATGAGTTTGAGCCCATTGTCCTTATTCGGCGCATTTTTTGCCAAGACAGCGCCGGAAACATTCATGTGGGTGCCGCGGTCATTACTGCTCGGGAACAGCATCTTGACCGAGTTGGCCCATTCTTTTTGTTCGGGGTGCTTCTCGTCGGTAAGCATCTTCCCCATGTAATACGTGTTGCCGATCGCGAGATCGCACTCACCTGCGTAGACGCCCTTCACTTGAAGACGATCGTTGCCAGCTGGTTTCCGCGCGAGATTGGCTTTAACGCCGCGCAACCAAGCTTCCGTCTTGTCTGGCCCAACATGCGCTAGCATCGAGGCTACCAGCGCCACGTTGTAGGGATGCTGCCCAGAGCGACTGCAGATCTTGCCACGCCATTTTGGGTCTGCGAGCTCCTCATAGGTGATGTCATCCTGCGCAACGCGCTCCTTTGAGGCGTAGACCACGCGGGCGCGGCCCGTCAGACCAATCCATTCGTCGTTCGCGCCGCGATAAGACGCTGGGATCGAGTCGTCGATGACATCAGACTCGACGGGCTGGGAGATGCCGGAAGCGACGGCTTGGCTGAGATTGCCGATGTCGACTGTCAGCAAAACGTCGGCCGGGCTGTTGCGCCCTTCAGCGCGAATTCGCTCGATCAGGCCCTTGGATGCGAAGATGACATTGGTCTTGATGCCCGTCTCTTCGCGGAATTCTTTCAGTAGCGGTTCGATCAGTGTGGGTTGTCGGTAGGAATAAATGTTCACTTCGCCGGACGCCTCGGAGTGGGCAGGCGCAATTAACGAAGAACCAGCGAAAAGTGCCGCGAGCGTTGCCGCGCTCGCAAATGTCCAGCGCATTCAATCCTCCAATGGCCAGGGTTCAAGGCCCCGGTATCGGACACCTAAGCCTTGCTTCAGGGTATTCCGAAGCTGCGTATCTTGGCTTAAACCCGCTGCAACTGAAGGTGTCAACAATATTATATAGAAGAAATCAAACTTAGAAGGCTTCTAATCCAATCTTTTAATTTAGAAGAATTCAAATACAAAGTATTGCAAGTAGAAGAACTAATAAATTGAGGCTGGGCGCATAGTCTCTGAGTATTATTTCTTGATGTGTGGCATTCGTCGCTGGGGTGGTGGCACGTCGGTTCGCCGCTACCGGCGAAAAATGCGCTCTTTTGGGAAAATGATATCCGCCGACGTCCCGACGCCCGGTTCGCTCTTGATTTCTAGCCTGGCCCGAATCGCGTCGGTCAGCGCCTTTGTCAGCGGAAGTCCGAGACCGGTGCCTGATTGATGTCGTGGCGACGTATCGAGCTGATGGAACGGCTGCATGGCGTAGGTGATGTCATCTTCGCTCATGCCAACGCCGCTGTCGTGAACACGCAAACGGAGTTCTCGTCCGACCATCGTACCCGAGACGATCACTTGCCCTCCCTCGCGGGTGAATTTGATGGCGTTGGTAAGTAGATTGAGCAGGATCTGCCGCAGCCGCCGCGGATCCGCCAACACGAGAGGAAGGTCGTCCGCAAAGGACGTTCGCAGCACAATCCGCGTGCGCTTTGCGAGAGGTTGCAGACTGTCGACGCAGGACTCGACAACCTCAGCGACGTCAACCGAGGTAAAGTCCAGCTCGAACTTCCCTGCTTCGATCTTCGAGATATCGAGTAGGTCATTGAGAAGGCTCAGCGCGTAGAGCCCGCTTTGGTGAATGTCCTCGGCATAGCCCTTGTAGCGGGTGTTTCCAATGGGGCCGAAGCGTTCGTGAAGCATCAACTCGGCGAAGCCGATAATCGAATTCAAGGGAGTCCGCACTTCGTGACTGACCTTGGCGAGAAAGTCGAGCTGCCCTGCTGCGAGCTGCCGGCTCCGCGCGCGCAGCTCTGTCAACTCGGCGTTGCCATCGTCAGCTGCGCTCGCCGCGTCATGGTTATCGACGACAGAAGCTGGCGACGGGCGCGGGTCCGTCTCAACGCTTTGGGTGGGCTCTGAGGATACGGGAGCGTGCCCGAGTTCTACCGTCCCGGGAATAGGACTGGCTACGGTTTCGAGATCCGTTGTCTGAGAGGCGTCGCGACGGTCGTCTGTCGATGGCTCCTCCGTGGCTGCTTCGGAGGACGGTGTCTCTGCGTCGAGGTCCGAGGGATCGATCAGACGCAAAAGCTTAAGGCCCGAGGCTTCGTCAAGTGGCGCGACCACAAAGTTTACGCTTAGGCGGCGCCGCGAACGAGACAAGGCCGATATCCCGCTCTCAGGCTCTCGCGGAGAAAGCCCCCTTAGTTCTGCGATGCCGTCCGGCAGAATTGCGTCTAGACCGCCCGATTCGATCAGCTCGGTAGGGGAGCGGTAGCCAAATGCGTAGGCGAAGGCGCTATTGACAGTACGCAGAGCATCTCCCTCAAGGATGCCGATGGCGACCGGCATGGCCTCGATCAAAGACACAACGCCCGTCGGGTCCAGCTGGAGCACGGTCGCAGGATCGTCTGTCTTGCTGATAGACTCAGGCGCCGCAACGCGATTTTCAGGGCGGCCCGTCTCGCTATTGACGTTCGCGGGCGCCCCGACAGCGGCTGAATTGGACAAAGCGCGACCCTCAAGGGCGCGCGCGATGTGCTCGAGCGCTTCCCGGTCGTCCTGTTCCACCTGATCCTGCAGCTTAAGGTCGGTCATGCTCCGCCCCGGTGAATATCCTACCAAGCACGGTTTGAGCGCATTGCTGCGCAGCCAAAAAAATGCCCGATGAGCGGCCTCAAAGCGACTCGACCGCAAAATTTATGTCAATTGGATCCGATACATAGGTTGAACGCAAGAATTTTGTCCACAGGCGATGCTTGGACATCCTTTTTGACACTTCTATCACTTGAGTTATCGCGGCGCACAAAATATAGTGCGCTGCAACAAAAGGGCGGATGAGAGTTGATTCCGGGCTAAGTCCCGTACTAGCGAATTGAGTAAATCAGCGGAGAGATGCCAAGATGGCCGAGACTTCAGAACTGCCCAAGACGCCCACGGAAGTCATGGAGAAAGTGACGGAGTCGTTTGAAACGGCTGCCAAGGAATTCGATGCCCTCAAATTCGACGCGGAAGTGCCCGAGAGTGTCCGCTCGATGGCGGAGACCACTATCAATCAGACCCGCGAGGCCTACGAGCGCGGGAAAGAAGCGCTGGATGAGTCGATTGACGCGCTTGAGCGCTCTTTCGATGCGGCCGGTCACGGCGCCACGGCGTTTAACCGCAAGCTCATCGATATCGCGCAGCGCAATCTGAATTCGAGCTTCGACTTTGCCAAAAGTCTGGCCGGCGCCAAGACTCTTGCCGAGGTCGTGGGGCTTCAGTCGGCCTACATCCGCAGTCAGTTCGAGGTATTCGCGGGCCAGGCAACGGAAATTCAGGAACTCACAAAGAAGATTGCCAGCGATACGTCTGAGCCGCTCAAGGATCAGATGACCAAATCTTTCGAGGCGGTGAGCAAGAAAGCGTAAAGCAAGTGCGCCCGCTTTGCGTGGGCAAGTAGGCGTGGCGTAACAGAGTAACCGCGTACCCGCGTAAGCGTAGCGTAACCGAGTAAGCGTGGCGTAACTGCGTAAAGCATCGTGTGATCGACAACCGTTCGGTCACGCGTAAGTGTGTGCTAGTAGCGTATTGCGTAATGACTTCGTAGGCCCGGGCAGCTCCCCGGGCCTATCGTTTTTTTGGCATTCATGATTCTCCCGGCTTGTCGCCAAAGCTGCGTCTTCCGGAACGTGGCGGGGGGGTGATCTAATCGCCCTGCTTGCAACCTCCGAGGGCTGCCCTTAGGGTCCGCCCGAAACAGCCGCCTAGGGCATGACCCTAGAGGCCAATGTGCCGCTGTAGCTCAGTTGGTTAGAGCGCTTGATTGTGGATCAAGAGGTCACTGGTTCGAATCCAGTCAGCGGTACCATTTTAATGTAATTAAAGCAATATCTTAGCGGCCAATCCGGAGCCGCGTTCGCCGCTTGGGCAACGCCTCGGGCAACATGCTGCAAATTTCAGGCTGACGCTGCTACACTCCGCCTGCGCGGGGGGAAAGTTCCGAGGGGCTTTCCATGACATCACGACGTGTCCAGCACCCTGGCAGGTCGAGCAGATACCGGGTGGCTACAAGGTTCTCGACGCCAGCGGGCAAACCTTGGCCTACGTCTACGCAAGAGAGAGAAAAGCAGACGCTGACATTGCGCACGTTCTGACGACTGACGAAGCTCGGCGCATTGCTCCAAATGTTGCTAAGCTGCCTGGTTTGTTGGGGCGCAGGACGAGCGCCACTAAATACAAGTAGTCTCGGTACCGAAGATGGCGCTTCTCGACGTTCTAACGCTCCTGTCCTACATCGCCTTGAACGTAGATATTCTTTTCCAGATACGCCGCATCTATCACACTAAGTCGTCCCGTGACCTGTCACTATTCGGCATGAGCGTCCGATATGCCGCAATCTTGATCATCCTCATTAAGTTCATCACCCTGAGCGATGTTCCCCTCATTATCGGCCAGGGGCTAATCGTGCTCACGTTCACCACCTACTTCGCACTGGCCTTGTATTATTTTGTCGCTCGCAAACAGAGCGCCCAACCCTGAGACGCCGCATGTTCAAACGTTCGATGAAGCACGGCGCATTGCTGTGAATGCTGCTGCGCTCATGGCAACCACGGAGTAAGCAGCCTACGGGCTGTTTCTATTTCAAATTGGACCTGATCGTCCGGCACGTTTTGTGATCGAAGATAGTCCCGAATGTTCTTTTCTACTTCGAGCCAGACATCGAGATTTACGACAAGACATCGAAGGTAATCGACGGCAGCGGCCCGCGATCTTAAATCACCCGCGAAATGCAAGCCGCCCGTAAAGCAATCCGACAAAAGCTCCTTACAACCATGCAATTCTGTCATGGCTTACACTCCCACTGCTTTGCTCAGAACAACCTCTGTGGCTTAGCTACCTTCGCTACTGTTCTTCGTCTCGTTGTTCCGCCGCCCATGCCTGCGCCTCACGGACTTGCGCCAGCGTCGTCTATTTTTTGCTCCAATTGGTCAACAGCGCACAACGCGGCCTCACGCAACTCGTCTACTTCTGGATCATCATCAGAGAAAAACCAGCGTCTGTCTTCGATCATTCTCATGAGCCATGAACACCTCTGATCTGCCTCTGCGAACGAGCCCGCAACTTCACGAGTTGATCTAACGAAGGACCGCATGTTGACCAATTGGGCAGGTATATTCTTTCGCAGCGTATCGATGTTCTGTGGTCCAACGTTGCGAATGTCATTTCGCAGATCATCAAGCATTTTTTTCACATCTATGGGCATCAATCTGAACCTCAACTCATCTCTACTTTCTCTGTTGCTGGTTACAAGCTAAACCCACACCGAGCGAAACGTTTGAGTTGCGTCAAGCGTTTGGATCGCACGCTTTGCGAACGTTTCGATGAGCGGGGGAAAGCACTCAGAGGGAGCTTTCCATGACAGACGACGACAAGGCATGCGAGACTGCGACGGGTTTGATCCAAGGCTACATCGGCCCGGACCACAAGGTGATCAACATACGGGCGTTCTTTGCCGCCTTGGTGCAGGCGCTCAAAGAGGCGAGTGGCAAATGAGAACCCTCCTGACACTGATGGCTTTATGCGTGCCAATCACGGTCATTGCCGATGAGACTGACGTGTGGGCGGAGTACAAGGCCAAGATCGCTGGGGCTCTGAGGATGGCGGTCATCGACCTCAAAGCCTGGGAGCTAACGGAAAACGAAGCTGAGAGTGAGCTTGTTGACGTTGGGTGTAGCGAGCTCGGATCGCTCACCCTCGAATACAAGTTTAGTGATGGCTGGGTGCGGAAGCTTTCAATTCCCGCGAACTTTAAATTCTACCGATCTGACTTGCCTAAGGGTCCGCAGCAACCAGACCTAAATGTCCCAGATGACTACGGTGAGGTAGAGGGCATCAAGGGCAGCAAGAAAAAGACGCTCTACCGAAAGAAAATTCGTAGCGGGGGGCACCGTTATCGAGATGGGCGAAGGCGCGGGCCGGTTGTTACGAGCCTTGATACAGACCCTCTCGTCGCCTCCGAACCGTCGGAAGCATATATCCTGCCCATCACACCCGATCTCATGGCAGAGATGCGGGCAGTCTGTCGGATGGAAGCAGGGGAATGAGGGCGCCGATACGCGCTGCCTCATCACAAGGTGATCGATATGAAGGCGTTCTTCTCGGCGCTGGGCAGGCACTCGCCTACATCTACGCAAGAGAAAAGCCGTCGGACACTGAAATTGCGCATGTTCTGACTACGGATGAAGCTCGGCGGATTGCGGTGAATGTTGCTAGGCCCACTCGTTGCTGTCCTACGAGAATCTACTAACCCAAATGTCTCACGAGAGTGGCTGCTCCGCATGATGGTCTAAGTAGACTTATCTTAAGGCTTAACGAGCCGCGAACTACCCACGGGGGTCTGCCAGACAGGGGACCCATTGCCCAGCCAACAAACCAAGTGACTAGCTTCCAAGTTTCCTCTCTGCGATGCTATGGCCGTGCGAGGGGATTGAGGAAAACAACCATGACAACTCGCCATTTAGCATGAGAAGCGGCCTTGTGATTCTTTTGGTGGGGGCGCTCCTTTGGGTGGCCATCGCGTTTTCGCCATTCATAGGCTTTTACAGGCTTGCTGCGGCGGTCCAATCCAGGGATGCAGCGGCTCTCGAAGAGCGCGTAGACTTCCCACGATTACGCCAATCGCTCGCAGAGCAGATCGTTAAGGAATACCAGAGTCTTACAGGTAAGCAAAAGGCTGCGTTCGGGGGTGTTCCAACCGGCTTCGTTCTTACGCTTGCCGGTCCGATTATAGCCAAATATCTCAACGCAGAATCATTGATGAATATCCTCGCCAAAGGCGACGCTCGGAAGAATGGCGAGGGTTCTATACCAGATGCACCTTTCTCACGTGCTTCATGGCGAAATGCGTGGGATGTCTGGCGGAACTCACGGCACGATATCAAGAACTTTTATGTCTATCTTCCTCCCGACAAGGCACGGGCCGATCAGTATGGGTTACGACTCAGCCTCCGAGACTGGCAGTGGAAGCTGACAGGCATAGAGCTTCCAGATTCCTTACGAGTTCGGCTGGCCAGGGAGATTGAGCGGCGAGAAAATGCCGCGAAAGAGTGACATTTGGTCGTGCTTCGGAACCAAAGTAGGTCGAGCAGATAGCGGGTGGATTCAAGGTGCTCGACGGCAACGGGCGGGCGGTTGCTTACATCTATGCAAGAGAGAGAAAAGCAGACGCTGACATAGCGCATGGCTTGGCTACGGATGAAGCTCGGCGGATAGCGGTGAACGTTGCGAAGCTGCCGGAGTTGTTGAACCCAAAACCATTGACGTGAATCAGAACTCAAGTTCGCGTGCCTTGCTAACGTTTGCTTGTTTCACAAGGAAGGCAGGCGATGAAGAAATCATTGGTCTTCATTGCAGGCGTTGTCGCCCTCTACTTGGTGACGCTTGCTCCAACAACCGCCTCGGCTGGCGGTGTCCGCGTGTATGTCGCACCCGGCCCCGGTTATGGTTATGTCTACCCGCGATACAGCCGAGGCTACGTTCCGCAGTACGGCAATTACCGTCCACGCGGTTACTACGTTTACCGAGTACCACGACGATACCTGAGACGCCGCGCCCGCCGCTATTGGCGTCGTGGGTTTTAGTCGCTTAGGCTGTAGGAAATGGAGCTTTGATAGGTCACATTGGTGTACACGTCGCTCTTTCTCGCCAAGTTGATAGGCCCGATTTTCGTTATCGTGGGTACCGGTCTGCTTCTAAACGGCGATAGGTATCGCGCGGTCGTAGACGAAGTGATGTCGAGCCATACGCTGCTCTATATATTTGGGGCGATAGCTCTCACCGGAGGTCTTGCCATTGTACTCACCCATAATATCTGGGTGTGGGACTGGCCGGTGATCATCACCATCGTCGGCTGGCTGATGATCGTCCGCGGCAGTTTTCGCATCGTTTTCCCTCAACAGGTCGAAGATCTCGCCCGCAAAATGGTGGCTCGGTGGTCCAACATTCTTCTTATCAGCGGACTACTCGTCATCGCGCTAGGAGCATTTCTTTGTTGGAAGGGCTTTGTTTGAGAACCTATTGGCCTTGAAGAATTGCACGGTGCGCACGCTACTGAGGCTCTCTCTTGTTGGCCAAAAACCTACTAGCCTAAACGTCCGACAAGATCGGCTGCACCGCATGAAGGTCTTGGTAGACTTAGCTAGATGATGATGCGAAGCATGGCCGCTTGACCCGTATCAGCAAATCACAGACCGACATTATATGCACGGGAGGGGCAAAACGTATGCGGCCAAGGCAGTGGCTTCGATGCTGCGAGCCGCACAGCCCAGAAAGAAGTACGCAAGACCACCCCCCTATGAGGGTAAGCAGTGAACCCAAAATCACGGCTATCCCGGACTGGTTATGAATGCCCCACATCATTACGAACACGCCGGATAAGAAAACGGCTGCAAAAATGAACGCGAGGGAAATTTCCATCAGCCCTCTCCATGCCCGTGGAGAAGCCTAGCACCTACCGCGTGACCCCCGCAGGGCCATCTAAACGAGCGGGGCAAGCCGTATGCGGCTAAGTCTGTGGCTCTTATGGTCGCGCAATTGGGATAGGTAGATACTCGAACCAGTCGCGGTCAATTAGCCAATCGGGAAAGAAGAACACCAACGTAGCGACGAAATCGAAAGTGAGAATCGTGAATGCCGCTAGTGCAAAAAAGACCATCGCCAGAGTCAAACCAACCCATTTCAACTGCTCTTCCATAGCCTCTCCTCCTTGAGGCAAGCGTAGCACCACCGCTTCACCCGCGCAGGGCTATCTAAACGTGCGCGTCGTCTATGCTGGCGAGTTAGTTCCGTTTGAGCATCCATAGCAAGACAGCCAAGCCAAGTAGAAAAACGCCAGTAACAAGTGCCACGGGACTCTCTCCGTACCCGCCGCTATTGCTCCACCACACTGCGAGCGAAGTCACCCCCAAGGCGGCTAGAAACAGAGCAATAAGCCGAAGTGTGCTGCGCATGGCTTGACCGGTCTGGCTCAGTTATCTGAAACCTCATGCAAATGGCAGTTGAACTGTTTCGCCCACATATGGCCACCCACTCGAATGAGACCAATCCCTAGTCCGAAATACGTATGTAGCTCATAAACCTTAATGCCCGTTCTTACGTTCTCTATTTTTGCTTCAATCTGTATTGCGGACGTTTTTTTCCGAGGGTCATCATTTAGGATAGCAACTTTGTCTTCTACGAACTTCTGGAATATTGCGGAAAATTTCAAACGTCCACCGCTACTCGGCTCCTTTTCGAGCGAGGTGGCCTCAATTTTCTCTCTCAAGGACCAAGCGAGGGGGATCTCCAGACCGGTGCCCCAGGTGTACGTCACACCGTCGATTAAGCATGTCGTAAGCTCAAGAGCTAGACTACCCGTGCTGTAATCTCGCGAGAAGATGTACTCGATTGGCTGATCATCGTTAATCCAAATGCGCACATGCAGCTCATTCTCGACCGGAATTGAGCTCTTACAGATGCAGGTGACGCCATTTGATTCGTCGATCAAGCGCCATGTGCGACCAAGCTTCATGCCAGGGCCGCTGTGCTGTCCCTCAAGGCAAAGATAGAAATCAGTCATTGCACCCTGAGAACCATCTGGTGCGGTCGCGATATGAGCGGTCTGGTTTGCCATAGACGGTACTCCGTTTGGAAACCTCAAGCGGTCCACGGAGAGACAGTCGCGAAACTGATAAAAAGATAGCACTTGAGCTACGGACCTCGCCTTGATGCACATCATCCATCAAGGCAGCGCCAGCATCACAAGCGTGACTCTACTAATTTCTGGGAGTGAACACGCACGCGCCGTGCAGGACGCGCGGCCAGTCGGGCATCATTGGGTTCGAGGTGGCATTGAAGTCGGCATCGGCCATGGACTGCGCCACACGAACCGCTCCGGCGGATCGACTTCTTTGTATTCGGTGCGCTCGTATCTCGCGTTGTCGCCCCACTTCATTTCCACGAGCCAAAGCCCGTCCGGCGCAAGATCGAGACGATGGATCAACGTCTCCACGATGGGGCCGTACCAGCGGGCCAGCAGGTCTTTGTCCGTCCACGTCCGCCAAACAAGATCGCGCGGCGCATCGAAGACGCGCTACAAAATATAGGTCAGTGCATCACTCATTGTCGGCTTCCCTCGTGGTTTTGTCCCGTTTCAGGTCTTCCAGCAAGGTGTCGAATTGATCGAAGTTGGGCGCCCAGAACTGCTTGAAGTCGTCAAGCCAGCGCACGGCCTCGGCCATGGGGGCGGCGTTGAGGCGGGCAGGGCGCTGCTGCCGGGCAACGCGCCGCTCGATGAGGCCGGCCCGTTCGAGCACCTTGAGGTGCTTCGAAATCGCGGGCTGGCTCATGGTGAAAGGCGCGCGCAGCTCGTTCACGGACGCATCCCCGGCAGTCAGCCGCGAGAGGATCGCCCGGCGCGTGGGATCCGAGAGCGCAGAAAAAACGGCGTCCAACTGGTCAGCCTCTTGCATAACCATATGATTATATAATGAGGGGTTTTTCGTCAATGTCGGGGTGCGATACTCGGGCGACGGTCAGCTTGCACTGTCGGCGCCAAAATCAGTTTTTTGCTCCAGTGCAGCGCGTACCATTCATCCGTCCACGCCAGGCTCGGATTGGGCTTGGCGATGACGATAGGGTGGCTTCCCGGCCACAGTTTCGGGAAGCACGAAAAAACCAGTGGCGCGCGCGGCTCGCGCCCTTGACAGTGGCTGTCCCGCTCGCCAACTCCTCCCAATGAGTCAAGTATCAGACGCGCCCGACATGCGCTTTTTTCACGATGCCCGCGTTTGCTTGGAATCCTAGAGTTTTTGGCGAAAAACCCCAGAATTCTCCGGCTTAGAGAATTCTTGGGTCGAAAGGACTGCTCAACTCTAGCTCATGCTTAATTGACGATTAAGGATGAGCCCTTTAATCGATTCTGGTCCGTCTGGAGGGTTGGGCGGAACCAGAGACAACGGAAGAGGCTTTAGCCTTAGAGATGCCTCGCAACAGGCACGGCTGAAGCCATTGGCAGGTGAGGCGTCGTCAGCGCCTCCCGCCAAGACATTGGCGCCCGATCGTGCCGCGCCTTGGAGACATGCATGGCCACTAAGACCGCTCAAGCCGGAGAACAAGAGACCGAGACACAGTCCCAAGACGGACCAGTTCTCGATATGTCGGATGCCGCCGTCAAGAAGCTGATCAAGACGGCGAAGCAGCGCGGTTTCGTCACCTATGACGAGCTGAATGAAGTTCTCCCGTCAGAGGAGGTGTCCTCCGAGCAAATCGAGGACACCATGTCCATGCTTTCCGACATGGGCATTAATGTGATCGACAGCGAAGAGGCTGAGGAAGGCGAGAACGCCGACGGCGAGGGCGGCAAGGCCATCGTCGCGCAATCAGCCGTCGCCAAGCCCGAGACCACGACGCGCGAGCCGGCCGAGCGCACCGACGATCCCGTGCGCATGTATCTACGCGAGATGGGCTCGGTGGAGCTCTTGTCGCGCGAAGGCGAAATCGCCATCGCCAAGCGCATCGAGGCAGGCCGCGAGGCTATGATCGCCGGCCTATGCGAAAGCCCGCTGACGTTCCAGGCCATCATCATTTGGCGCGACGAGCTGAACGACGGGAAGATTCTGCTGCGCGACATCATCGATCTCGAAGCGACCTATCAGGGACCTGATGCCAAGCAGGTACCTTCGCAGCCTCTGCCGGGAGAGGAACCGGAGGAAGGCGAGGGCAAGCCGAACGGGGCCGCGAGTGGCGCCGCCAAGGACGACGGGGAGTCCGAGGGAGAGGAAGCGGAAGGCGCCGGCGAAGACGACGATGACGACGATATGGAGAACTCGCTTTCGCTGGCCGCCATGGAGGCCGAGCTGAAGCCGCAGGTTCTCGAGACCTTCGATCTAGTCGCCAGCAACTACAAGAAGCTGCGCAAGCTCCAAGATCAGCAGGTCGAGAAGGCGTTGAAGAATGAAGACCTCTCGACCAGTCAGCGCCGCCGCTACAAGCAGCTGAAGGATGAGATTGTCGTCGAGGTGAAGTCGCTCCAGCTCAATGCGAACCGCATCGAGACTCTGGTGGAGACTCTCTATCTCATCAACAAGAAGCTCATGGGCTATGAGGGCCGGTTGCTACGCCTTGCCGAAGGCTATGGCGTGAAGCGCGAAGACTTCCTCGGCGAGTATCAGGGCAACGAGCTCGATCCCAACTGGCTGCGCCGCGTGAGCCGCCTGAAGAAGAAGGGGTGGGCCGATTTCATCCGCGACGAGCGCGGGCTCGTAAAGGAGCTGCGCAGCGAGATCCACCAGCTCGCAACGGAGACGGGGCTACAGATCGCGGAGTTCCGCCGCATCGTCTCCATCGTCCAGAAGGGCGAGCGCGAGGCGCGTCAGGCCAAGAAGGAAATGGTCGAAGCCAATCTGCGTCTCGTGATCTCCATCGCCAAGAAGTACACGAACCGCGGTCTTCAGTTCCTGGACCTCATCCAGGAAGGCAATATCGGTCTGATGAAGGCCGTTGATAAGTTCGAGTATCGGCGCGGCTACAAGTTCTCGACCTATGCCACCTGGTGGATCCGCCAGGCGATCACCCGCTCGATCGCCGACCAGGCGCGGACCATCCGTATCCCCGTGCATATGATCGAAACCATCAACAAGATCGTCCGCACGTCGCGCCAGATGTTGCACGAGATTGGCCGCGAGCCGACCCCGGAAGAGCTGGCAGAGAAGCTGGCCATGCCGCTGGAGAAGGTGCGCAAGGTTCTGAAGATCGCCAAGGAGCCCATCAGCCTCGAAACGCCGATTGGCGA
>NZ_JBZMXT010000022.1:0-34551 GCF_058506495.1 Methyloceanibacter sp.
ATGTCGACAAGGACACCAGGAGAACCGGTGAACACCTCAGCCACGTGGAAGGGCTGAGACAGGAAGCGCTCGATCTTCCGGGCGCGCGCCACGGTGAGCTTGTCTTCTTCGGAGAGCTCGTCCATGCCAAGAATGGCGATGATGTCCTGCAGCGCCTTGTAGCGCTGAAGGATCTCCTGCACCTGGCGGGCCACGGCGTAGTGTTCCTCACCTAGGATGCGCGGGTCGAGCATACGCGAGCTGGAATCCAACGGGTCCACGGCGGGGTAGATGCCCTTCTCGGCAATGGTACGAGACAGCACGGTCGTGGCGTCCAAGTGAGCAAACGACGTTGCCGGCGCCGGGTCGGTCAAGTCGTCAGCCGGCACATAAATGGCCTGCACAGAGGTAATCGAACCTTTCTGGGTCGTGGTGATGCGCTCCTGCAGGGCGCCCATGTCAGTGGCGAGCGTGGGCTGATATCCCACCGCCGAAGGAATACGGCCCAGAAGGGCGGACACTTCGGAACCAGCTTGGGTGAAGCGGAAGATGTTGTCCACGAAGAACAGCACGTCCTGGCCTTCGTCGCGGAAGGACTCGGCAACCGTGAGGCCCGACAGCGCCACGCGGGCGCGGGCGCCAGGGGGTTCGTTCATCTGGCCATACACGAGGGCGCATTTCGACCCTTCAATCGAACCTTCCTTCGGATCCTTGTTTACCTTGGACTCGATCATCTCGTGATAGAGGTCGTTGCCCTCGCGGGTGCGCTCGCCAACACCGGCGAACACGGAGTAGCCACCGTGCGCTTTTGCGACGTTGTTAATCAGCTCCATGATCAAAACGGTCTTGCCCACGCCTGCGCCGCCGAACAGGCCGATTTTGCCGCCCTTGGCGTACGGGGCGAGTAGGTCGACGACCTTGATGCCAGTGACGAGAATCTCTGACTCCGTTGCCTGGTCCACGTAGTCTGGCGCGCTGGCGTGGATCGGGCGGCTATCGGTCGTTTCGATCGGACCGAGCTCGTCAACCGGATCGCCAATCACATTCATGATGCGGCCAAGTGTCTTTGGGCCCACGGGAACGGCAATTGGCTCGCCCGTATCGACGACTTGCTGGCCGCGGACCAAACCTTCGGTTGAGTCCATAGCGATAGTGCGCACCGTGTTCTCACCAAGATGCTGAGCCACTTCAAGAACGAGGCGGCTGCCCTGGTTCTCTGTCTCAAGCGCGTTCAGAATTTCCGGTAGGTGCTCGTCGAACTGCACGTCGACGACAGCGCCGGTCACCTGGCGGATCTGGCCTTTGGGGCCCACGCCTTCGGCAATGCGCTTCTCTTGCTTCTTGGTCTCTGCCACAACGGGTCTGTTTGCCATCGTTCCGTTCCTTAACTGACTAGAGGGCCTCGGCACCGGAGATGATCTCGATCAGCTCCTTGGTGATTTGGGCCTGGCGGGTCCGGTTATAGTTCAGCGTCAGCTTGCCGATCATCTCGCCGGCATTGCGTGTCGCGCTATCCATGGCGCTCATACGCGCGCCTTGCTCTGACGCTGCATTTTCGAGCAGCGCCTTGAAAATCTGGGTCGTGATATTCAGCGGCAGAAGGTCGGCAAGTATCTCCGATTCCTCCGGCTCGTACTCGTAGATCGCGCCTTTGAGGTCGACGCCGCCTTCAGCCCCTTCCGGAATCGATGCCGGAATGAGCTGCTGGGCCATCGGCTTCTGGCTGATGACAGACTTGAACTCGGCAAAGAACAGAGTGGCCACGTCGAACTCTCCGGCCTCAAACATGCTCCGAACGCGTTGACCTACTTGGTCGGCATTCTCGAATGTCAGCTGCTTAATGCCGCGAAACTCGATCGTGTCGATGATCTGCGCTGCGAACTGGCGGCGAAGCTGATCGTAGCCCTTCTTGCCGACGCAAAGGATTTTGACTTCTTTCCCTTGTCCAATCAGTTCCAGCACCTTGTCTCGAGCCTTGCGGACAATGGACGAATTAAACCCACCACAAAGACCGCGCTCCGAAGTGCAGACGATAAGAAGATGGACATCGTCCTTGCCGGTTCCGATCATGAGAGGCGAGCCGCCCTCCAGGCCCTTCAAAGCCTCGGCGAGGTTCGACAGCACGGCATCCATGCGCTCGGCATAGGGGCGGGCGGCCTCAGCCGCAGACTGAGCGCGCCGAAGCTTCGCCGCGGCCACCATTTGCATGGCCTTGGTGATCTTCTGGGTCGCCTTAACCGAGGCGATACGGTTCCGAAGCTCCTTCAGCGAGGCCATCGATTAGCTCACGCAAAGGCTTTAGAAAACTTGTCGGCTGCAGCTTTGAGCTTCTCGCCGGTCTCATCGGAAATCTTCTTCTCATCGCGGATCGTGTCGAGAAGGTCCTGATGCTCGGTATGCATGTAGCGCAGCCACTCATCTTCGAAGCGGCCAATGTCCGATACGGCCAGGTCATCGAGATAGCCGCTCACACCCGTGTAGATGGAAACGACTTGCTCCTCGACCGTGAGCGGCGAGAATTGCGGCTGCTTCAGAAGCTCGGTCAGGCGCGCGCCGCGGTTCAAGAGCTTCTGCGTGGTGGCGTCGAGGTCCGAGCCGAACTGTGCGAACGCCGCCATCTCACGATATTGAGCCAACTCGCCTTTAATCTTGCCGGCCACCTGTTTCATGGCCTTGACCTGAGCCGAAGAGCCCACGCGAGACACGGACAGACCCACGTTCACCGCTGGACGGATGCCCTGATAAAAGAGGTCCGTTTCAAGAAAGATCTGACCGTCCGTGATCGAAATCACGTTGGTCGGGATATACGCAGACACGTCGTTGGCCTGCGTTTCAATCACCGGCAAAGCGGTCAGTGATCCCGAACCGTTGTCGGCGTTGAGCTTGGCAGCGCGCTCCAGCAGGCGCGAGTGAAGATAGAACACGTCGCCGGGATAAGCCTCGCGCCCTGGCGGACGGCGAAGCAGGAGTGACATTTGGCGATAGGCAACGGCCTGCTTGGAGAGATCGTCGTAGTTGACGAGAGCGTGCATACCGTTGTCGCGGAAATACTCGCCCATGGTGCAGCCGGTAAACGGCGCCAAGAACTGCATCGGGGCCGGGTCCGAGGCCGTTGCAGCCACGACGATGGAGTAGGGCAGCGCGCCGTTCTCCTCGAGCACTTTCACGAACTGGGCAACGGTCGAGCGCTTCTGACCGACAGCCACGTAAATGCAATAGAGGTGGGCCGACTCATCGTCGCGATCGTTGATCGACTTCTGATTGAGGATCGTGTCGAGAATGATCGCGGTCTTGCCGGTCTGGCGGTCGCCAATGATCAGCTCGCGCTGGCCGCGTCCAACCGGGATCAGCGCATCCACGGCCTTAAGACCAGTCTGCATGGGCTCGTGCACCGACTGGCGGGGAATGATGCCTGGCGCCTTCACGTCCACGCGGCGCATTTCCGTGGCCTCAATCGGCCCCTTGCCGTCGATCGGGTTACCGAGACCGTCGACAACACGGCCAAGCAGGCCCTTGCCAACTGGGGCTTCCACGATGTTGCCGGTACGCTTGCAGATATCGCCTTCGGAGATGTTCCGGTCGTCGCCGAAGATAACGATACCGACATTGTCGATTTCGAGGTTCAGCGCCATGCCCGGCGTACCATCGGCAAATTCAACCATTTCGCCGGCCTGAACATTATCGAGGCCGTAGACCCGGGCGATACCGTCACCGACGGAAAGCACTTGGCCGACCTCGGCCACTTCGGCTTCTTGCCCAAAATTCTTGATCTGGTTTTTGAGAATCGCGGAGATCTCGGCGGCTCTAATATCCATTAGCCAACCTCTTTCATGGCGTGCTTG
Organism: Methyloceanibacter sp.; assembly: GCF_058506495.1. Classification (NCBI taxonomy): domain Bacteria; kingdom Pseudomonadati; phylum Pseudomonadota; class Alphaproteobacteria; order Hyphomicrobiales; family Hyphomicrobiaceae; genus Methyloceanibacter; species Methyloceanibacter sp. The sequence continues at coordinate 3,822 of NZ_JBZMXT010000022.1, forward strand.
AGACGGGTGAGTTTAGTACGAAGCGAGGTGTCGATCATGCGGCTGCCGACCTTCACCGTGATGCCGCCTAGAAGGCTCGGATCGACATGCTGATCGAGCATGACGTCCTTACCGAGGGCGGCCTTCAAGGCCTGCTTCAAGGCTGTAACTTGCGTATCATTGAGCTGCGTGGCGCTGGCGACTGAGGCGCTGATCTCCCCCCGATGATCGGCGAGGAGGGCGCGGAAGGCCCCGATCATGCCCGGCACGGCGAAGAGCCGGCGGTTTTTGGCGACAAGCAGCAAGAAATTCTTGGTCAGGCCGTCGATTTTGATCTGGTCGAGGATCGCTTCAAGAGCGCGGCCTTGCTCCTCGGCTGAAAACATAGGGCTGTTTACGAGGCGGGCGAGATCTTCCGAGGCATCGAGGGCTTGGCCGAACGTGTTGAGATCTGTCTCGATTTTTTCAAGTGCGTTCTCTTCGATGGCAAGCTCGAAGAGCGCCGTGGCATAGCGGCCGGCAACTCCCGATACTGTATGATCCTCAGCTGACAAGTCCCTCAAGCCTCTCCCTTGGACGTGGGCGCAGGCTCTCGCCGACCCACCCTTACAGCCCGGTAAATGCTGGGATTAGAGCCCCCGCGTCAACGAAAAACTGCCCGAAAAAGGCACCGTTGAACCACTCCTTGGACACCCCGCGGAGGCTGTAACATAGGGGTGACGGCGGCGCAACAAAAGCGCATGAGTCAAGCGCTTGACCGGCGGCTTTGGCGCGTGCCTCAGAGGAAAGTATACGGATCGATGTCGATGGAAAGGCGGATCGACCCCCGCGCTTTCGGCATATCGGTTATCCAAAGGCGCAGATACGCCTGGATGTCGTTTTCGCGCGGGGCTTTGACCAATATCCGGTAGCGATAACGGCCGCGTACCACCGATAGCGGCGCCTCCGCGGGGCCGAGGACTTTGATCTTGTCGGCCGGCGGCGCGGCGCGGGCGATGGCGCGGGAATGGGCCTCCGTGGCGGCGCGGTCCGTGCCGGAGATGAGCAGCGAGGCGAGCCGACCGAAGGGCGGCATGCCAGCTTCTCGACGTGCCGCGATCTCCCGCTCGTAGAATGCGTCGCGATCGCCCGAGATCAGAGCCTCAATCACAGGGTGTTCGGGCATATAGGTCTGAAGCAGTCCGCGCCCGGCAATCGTCTCTCGTCCCGCGCGGCCGGTGACCTGGCTCAGCAGCTGAAACGTGCGCTCGGCAGCGCGCGGGTCGCCTTGGGCGAGACCGAGATCCGAATCCACAACGCCCACAAGCGCGAGCCCCGGAAAATGGTGACCCTTGGCCACGAGCTGCGTGCCGATCACAATGTCCACCTCGCGGTCTTCGATCTCCCGAAGGGTCTCGCGCAGATCCGAGATGCGCGGGGTCATGTCGCTGGAGAGGATCGCCCGGCGCGCCTCCGGAAAAAGGGCTCCCACCTCTTCGGCGATGCGTTCTACCCCCGGCCCGCACGCCACGAGGGAGTCCTCGGCGCCGCAAGCGGGGCATTCCTCGGGGATAGGCGCGAACTTACCGCAATGATGGCACTCTAACCGGTGGCGGAACCGGTGCTCCACCATCCAGGCTGAGCAGTTCGGGCATTCGAAGCGATAGCCGCAGTTGCGGCAGAGCGTGAGCGGCGCATAGCCCCTGCGGTTGAGAAACAGGAGGGACTGCTCTCCGCGCGCCAAGGTCTCCGCCATGGCTTCGGTGAGCACCGGCGATAGCCACGAGCCGCGCTCCGGCGGTGATTTCCGCATATCGATGGCTTTGAGGTCGGGCAGACCCGCAGCCTTGTAGCGCGCCCGCAGGGGGACATGGCGGTAGCGGCCTTGATCCGCGTTGACCCAGCTCTCGATGGACGGTGTGGCGGAGCTCAGAATGACCGGGCAACCGCCGAGATGCCCGCGTACGACTGCCATGTCCCGCGCTTGATAGGAGACGCGGTCTTCTTGTTTGTAGGCCTGATCGTGTTCTTCATCGACAACGATGAGTCCGAGCTTAGGGAAGGGCAGAAACAGCGCCGAACGCGCGCCCACCACAAGCTGAGCCCTGCCTTCCGCAACCGCGCGCCACGCGCGACCGCGCGCCGATTGGGTGAGGCCGGAATGCCATTCTGTGGGGCGGGCGCCAAAGCGCTGTTCGCATCGCGCGATGAACGCCGAAGTCAAAGCAATTTCCGGGATCATAACGAGGGCCTGCTTCCCGCGCGCAAGCGTCTCCGCAATGGCTTGGAAATAGACCTCCGTCTTGCCCGACCCTGTCACGCCGTCCAACAGCGAGACGGCAAACCCATCGCGCGTGTTGTAGAGGAGCCGCTCCGCCGCCTTTGTCTGTTCCGCCGTCAGCTCAGCGCGGAGCAGGTTGGGGTCGAGCTCGCGTGCGATCGTATCGGGCAGAGGCTCGGCTACCAGCGTGCCGGCATCGACCAGGCCGTCTATCACGCCGGGGCTCACACCCGCCGCCTCGGCCAACAACGACTTTACCCAGATGAGCCCGTTGCGAGCTGTCTCGAGCACACGGGTGCGGGCGGGCGTCATGCGCTCCGGCGGCGGTCCTGCGAGACGCACCCCGTAGCGTGGCGCGGGTGGCTGAAACGCGGTGCTAGCGCTCATCATCATGCGCAAGACCATGCCGGGCGGTGCCAATGTGTAACCCGCCACCCATTCGGCGAAATCCATCGAGATAGCGGGAAGCGGCGGCACATCGTCGAGGACATCGACAAGCGCGCGCAGTTTCGATCTCAGCACTGTTGCTGCTGGTGCGCCTTCAGGCCGCCGCCAAACCGCGGCGACATACTTTACCGGTCCCAACGGCGCGACCACGAAGCTTCCGGGCCCCACCTGCGCGTCTTCCGGCACGAGATAGTCGTAGGGCGCCGGCAGCGCCAACGGGACCAGCACCGGGACCGTTTCCAAGTCCGTCTCGGGGATCAGCATGGTTTGGTCCGCGTCGGATTTGGCCAAATCTAAGGACTTCCTGGAACGTTGGAGACTCACGTTAGCCGGGACTTAACGACTCACCCTGACATAGTAGCGCCTGTGGTACGTTGGTGGAGCGTGATGGCAAAGCAATCGCAAAATATCGGACAAGAAGATATCTCAGAACTCGGCACGGCGCCGGACGTGGCCGCCGCTGCCCAGGCTTGGCTTGTGTATCTGAAGACAGAGCGCGGTCTCGCCGCGCATACGGTCGAGTCCTATACACGCGACCTTGGGCAATTCCTCTTCTTCTTAGGTCAGCATTTTGGTGGTGCACCTGACATGCCGGCGCTGCTCGCACTGTCGGCACGCGATATTCGATCTTTCCTTGCTTATCGCCGCAGCCAGAACGTCGGCAGCCGCAGCCTCTCTCGCGCTTTAAGCGCCCTGCGCATGTTCTTCCAATATCTGGAGCGGCGCGGCTACGGCAAGAATGATGCGGTTCGCGCGGTGTCCATGCCGAAGCTGCCGCACGCCGTGCCGAAGCCGCTACCCGAGGCGAAAGCGACTGCGCTCATCGAGGGTTCCGATCTTGCCGTGCCCGAGGCGCCGAACTGGACGTTGGCGCGCGACACGGCCGTGCTCACGCTTCTTTATGGATCGGGCTTGCGTATCTCCGAGGCGCTGAGACTTCAGGTCTGCGATGCGCCGATAAAGGGGCGCGACACGCTTCGCGTGACCGGCAAAGGCAACAAAACGCGCGTCGTGCCCGTGCTACCAGTCGCCTGCGAGGCCATCCAGCGGTATCTCGATCTTTGCCCAAAAAAACTTGGCCCCGACGATCCACTCTTTATCGGCGTGCGGGGCAAGAGGCTCAGCCCACGGATTATACAGCTGCGTCTTGAGAAGGCCCGTGCCGCGCTCGGATTGCCGGCGACCGCCACGCCGCATGCCCTCCGCCACTCGTTCGCGACGCATTTGTTGGGGGCAGGGGCCGACTTGCGGGCAATCCAAGAGTTGCTCGGGCATGCAAGTCTTTCGACCACGCAAGGTTATACGGAGGTCGACCGCGCGCATCTCTTGAAGGCCTACAACGACGCGCATCCGCGGGCGTGAGAACTCGCGCCAACGTCACATATGTATCGGACGTTTCTCGACGGCGAGAGCGGCTTCCTTGACGGCTTCGTTAAGGGTCGGGTGCGCATGACACGTGCGCGCCAAATCTTCGGCCGATCCCCCGAACTCCATGAGCACAGCCGCCTCGGCAATCATCGTGCCCGCATCGGGACCGATGATATGGACCCCGAGCACACGATCGGTCACAGCGTCGGAGAGAATTTTGACGAAGCCTTCGGTGGTGCGATTGACCTTGGCGCGGCCGTTGGCGGTGAAGGGAAATTTGCCGACCTTGTAGGCAACTCCGTCTTCCTTCAGCTGCTCTTCGGTCTTGCCGACGCTTGCCACTTCCGGGGCTGTGTACACAACGGACGGGATCACGTCGTAATTTACATGACCCGATTGGCCAGCAAGAATTTCAGCAACGGCAACGCCTTCTTCCTCGGCCTTGTGCGCGAGCATAGGGCCGGCAATTACATCGCCAATGGCATAGATGCCTGGAATGTTGGTTTGAAAGCTGTGGTCGACGACGATGCGTCCACGCGCATGCGTCTCGACGCCAACATTCGCCAGGCCTAGGCCTTCCGTATTCGGCACGCGGCCAATGGAGACCAGGACGACGTCGCAATCAAGCGTCTCGGGTTCGCCGCCCTCAGCGGGCTCGATGGTGAGCTTCACCGACTTGCCCGACGTGTCGACCTTGGTGACTTTGGCGCCAAGCTTGAACTTGAGACCTTGCTTCTTCAGCGTACGCTGGAGCTGCTTTGCGACTTCGCCATCGAGCCCCGGCGTGATTGTGTGCAGCATCTCGACGACGGTGACGTCGGAACCCAGCCGCGACCAGACGGAGCCCAGCTCAAGGCCGATGTAACCGCCGCCAATGACGATCATGCGCTTCGGCACTTTCGGCAGCGCTAGCGCGCCTGTGGAAGAGACGATGCGTTTCTCATCCACCTCGATGCCAGGCACATTCGCGCTTGAGGAGCCGGTGGCAATGACAATGGCCTGGGCCTCGACCGTCTGCTTGTCGCCTTTGTCCGAGGTTACCTCGACCTGATGAGGCGCGAGGATCGTACCGAGCCCGTGATATGTGTCGATCTTGTTCTTCTTCAGCAGATACTCGATGCCGTCCACATTGCCCTTCACGCCCTCATCCTTGAAGGCAAGCATTGTGGCAAGGTCCAGCTCCGGCTTCACCTTGATGCCCATTTCGACGAAATGCTCCGTAGCGTCGGCGTAGGCCTCGGACGCATGCAGCAGGGCCTTTGAGGGTATGCAGCCCACATTCAGGCATGTACCGCCATGGCTCTCGCGCTTTTCAACAACGGCGACTTTCATTCCGAGCTGCGCGGCGCGAATGGCGCACACATAGCCGCCAGGGCCAGTGCCGATGACGGTCAGGTCGTAGGAGGTACTCATGGACTATCTCTTAGGACTGTCTCTGAAGTCAGGGCTAGAGATCTAGAATCAGGCGTGCGGGGTTCTCAAGCGAATCTTTCACGTTGACTAGGAACGTGACCGCCTCTTTACCGTCAACGATGCGGTGGTCGTAGGAGAGTGCGAGATACATCATCGGGCGTGCCACGATTTGCCCGTCCCGCACAACAGGGCGCTCTTCAATGCGGTGCATGCCAAGAATGCCTGACTGCGGCGCATTAAGTATCGGCGTTGAGAGCATCGACCCATAGATGCCGCCATTGGAGATCGTGAAGGTTCCACCTTGCATCTCGGCAAGACCGAGCTTTCCTTCGCGGGCCCGCATGCCGAAATCAGCGATCGTGCTTTCGACTTCAGCAAGGCCCATACGGTCTGCGTCGCGAATCACAGGCACGACGAGGCCGCGCTCCGTGCCAACCGCAACGCCGATATGGTAGTAATTCTTGTAAACGAGATCGTCGCCATCGATCTCCGCGTTAACGGCCGGGATGTCTCTCAGCGCCTGGACGCAGGCCTTCACAAAGAAGCCCATGAAGCCGAGCTTCACGCCGTGCCGCTTCTGGAAATCGTCTTTGTATTCTTTGCGCAGCTGAATGATATGGCTCATGTCCACGTCGTTGAACGTGGTCAGCATTGCGGCTGTGTCTTGTGCGTCTTTCAGGCGCTTCGCGATCGTTTGGCGAAGCCGCGTCATGCGCACGCGCTCCTCTCGCGAAGCATCGTCAGGTGTGACGGGGGCGCGCGCAGGAGCTGGCGGCTTCGCCTCGCGTGGCGTCTCGCGCAAGGTTTCTGCGGCAGCCGTGGCTGCGATGACATCGCCCTTCAGAATCTGCCCGCGTTTGCCCGTGCCTGTGACCCGGTCGACTGTCAGGCCACTCTCCTCAAGAAGCTTCTGTGCGGCCGGAGATGGCGGCATGGACGTTGGAGCGATCTCCGCACGAATATGGGGCTCGCGCTTGAGCGCCACGGGCTCCGTCGGAGCGGCAGCGGCTGGTGCCGGTTGTGGTGCAGGCGCCGGATCGACGGGCTTCGGCTCCGCGGCTTTAGTGACCGGCACCACAACAGCTCCGTCGCCGTCCGCGATGGCGCCGAGGAGGGCGCCAACTTCGACCGTATCACCTTCCTTCACCACAATCTCGGACAGAACGCCGGCGGAGGGCGCAGGGACCTCGACCGTTACTTTGTCCGTTTCGAGTTCGACGAGCGGTTCGTCGGCGGCTACCTCTTCGCCAGCCTGCTTAAACCACTGCCCTACTGTCGCCTCTACGACGGACTCACCTAATGTCGGCACTCGGATCTCTGTGGTCATGGCACTTAACAGCTCATCTTTCCCAGCATACTACTTACGCAGCGGTTGTCTGCACGCCGCTTCGGTCTCCCAGCTCAGCCTAGGGCTTCGTTAAGTAGCGCCTTCAACTCTCTTACGTGCTTCGACATCAAACCGGTTGCCGTTGCCGCAGAGCTCGGGCGCCCAGCGTAGCGCGGGCGCCTAGTCTTCGCACCGATGTGGTCTAGAACCCAAGACAAATTAGGTTCTACAAAAGTCCAAGCCCCCATGTTCTTGGGCTCCTCTTGGCACCATACGATTTCGGCATTCTTGAACCTGCCGAGCTCCTGGATGAGCGCCCGTGCAGGGAAGGGGTAGAGTTGCTCCATGCGGAGCAGATAGATGTCCGAGATGCCGCGTGCCTCACGCTCGGCTTCAAGGTCGTAATAGACCTTGCCGGAGCAAAGGACGACGCGTCTGATTTGGTCGTCCGGTGCCAGCCTGACGGGCGGGTCCACCATGCGCTCGGCGTCGTCCCACAGGAGCCGGTGAAAGCTAGAATCCGGTCCAAAGTCCTCAATGTCGGACTTGACCTTCTTGTGGCGCAGTAGCGACTTCGGCGTCATGAGTACAAGCGGCTTCCGGAACTGCCGATGCAGCTGGCGCCGCAATACATGGAAATAGTTAGCCGGCGTCGTGCAATTGACGACCTGCCAATTGTCTTCGGCGCAGAGCTGGAGATAGCGCTCCAGCCGCGCCGAGGAATGCTCGGGCCCCTGGCCTTCGTAGCCGTGGGGTAGGAGCAGAACGAGCCCCGACATGCGAAGCCATTTGCGTTCGCCCGATGAGATGAACTGGTCGATAATGACCTGCGCGCCGTTGGCAAAGTCCCCGAACTGAGCTTCCCACAGGACGAGCGCATTCGGTTCGGCGAGGCTGTAGCCATATTCGAAGCCCAGTACAGCCTCTTCAGAGAGCATGGAGTTGATGACTTCAAAGTCGCCCTGCTCTTTACCGAGATGCTTTAGCGGTGTGTACTTGTTCTCGTTGACCTGGTCCATCAAGACCGAATGGCGATGGGAGAACGTGCCGCGTTCGGAGTCCTGTCCGGACAGACGGATTTTGAAGCCTTCGACCAGCAGCGTCCCGAAGGCGAGAGACTCAGCCGTCGCCCAATCGATGCCTTTGCCTTCGTCAATGGACTTGCGCCGCGTCGCCATAATTCGGGCGATGGTCTTGTGCGGCGTCAACGTCGGCGGGAGTTCGGTTAGCTTGTGACCGACTTCGCGCAAGACGTTGAGGTCGACACCGGTCAGGCCGCGCCGCGCCCCTTCTTCTGCGAAGCCAATCCCCGACCAACGTCCGTCCAGCCAATCGGCACGGTTAGGCCGGTAGGTCTCACCCGCCTTAAACTCCTCCTCTAGGAAGTCGCGAAACTTTGCCAGCAGCCCGTCGATCTCTTCTTTGGAGAAGAGGCCTTCCTTGATCAGTTGGTCCGCGTAGAGCTCGACCACGCGCGGATGCTTGGCAATGCGCTGATACATCAAAGGCTGTGTGAAAGCGGGCTCGTCCGCTTCGTTATGTCCGTGTCGCCGATAGCAGAACATGTCGATCACGACCGGCTTCGTGAAGCGCTGGCGGAACTCGGTGGCTATTTTGGTGACATGAACGACAGCCTCGGGGTCGTCGCCGTTCACATGAAAGATTGCAGCGTCAATCATCTTCGCCACATCGCTCGGATAAGGAGAGGAGCGCGAGAAGCGCGGTGCCGTGGTGAAGCCGATCTGGTTGTTCACGATAAAGTGGATCGAACCACCGGTGCGGTGACCCCTGAGCCCCGACAGCCCAAGGCACTCAGCGACCACGCCCTGTCCAGCGAAGGCGGCATCGCCGTGCAGAAGCAGAGGTAGAATTTCTACGCGCTCTGTGTCGCCGACCTGGTCCTGCTTCGCCCGAACCTTGCCGAGGACGACGGGGTCGACGAACTCGAGATGAGAAGGGTTAGCAGTCAACGACAGGTGTACGCGGTTGTCGTCGAATTCGCGATCCGATGATGCGCCCAGATGGTACTTCACGTCGCCGGAGCCCTCGACGTCGTCTGGGTGCGCCGACCCGCCGCGGAATTCATTGAAGATCGCGCGCCAAGGCTTTGCCATCACATTGGCAAGCACGTTGAGGCGTCCGCGATGCGGCATGCCAATGACGATCTCTCGAACGCCGAGTTGCCCGCCACGCTTGATGATTTGCTCGAGCGCCGGAACCATCGATTCGCCGCCATCGAGGCCGAAGCGCTTGGTCCCCGTATATTTCACGTTGAGAAACCGTTCGGCGCCTTCCGCCTCGATCAACTTGTTCAAGATCGCGCGCTTGCCTTGCTCCGTGAACTGCATCTCATGGCGTTCAATGCGCTCCTGAAGCCAGGCGCGCTGCTCGGGGTCGGAAATGTGCATGTACTCAAACCCAATCGTGCCGGCATAGGTCTTCTCCAAGACCGCCAGCACTTGGGCGAGGTCGGCGAATTCGAAACCCAGGGCGCCACCGATATAGATGGGCCGCGAATAGTCGGACGGTGAAAAACCGTATGTGGCCGGATCGAGTTCGGGGTGGGCGCCGCGTTCTGTGAGGCGCAAGGGATCTAAGTTAGCGATCAAATGACCGCGCGTGCGGTAGGCGCGAATGAGCATCCGCACGCCAAGCGTATCTCTAGCGGCATCGAGCGCTTCAGCCTGTGTCAGTGCGTCTGAACCTGCGACCGCTGCAGGGGGTGACGCAGTGCCGCGGCTCCAAGAAGGTTCCCGGTTCCAACTGCCCCAAGAGGGACCTTCTGCCTCAGCGATAACGTTGGCTGCATCATCGCCTAAGTTGGCGAAGAAGCTGCGCCAGTCTTCCGAGACTGAAGAGGGGTTGGCCTTGTAAAGGGCATACAGCTCAGCGAGATAGGTCGCGTTCGCCCCATCGAGAAACGATGTCAGGGTGAAAACGTCGCTAGCTTCGTATCGTGTCATGGCACCAACCTTGCGGTCCAATTCTGGACCCTTGGCGTGCCGGGCAATAAAGGCGAGCGTTTGACGCCCGGCGCACCCTTAGCTGAATATCTCTGCAAGCGTTGTTCCAAGTGCCGCAGGAGAGTGGGACACCACAATCCCGGCATCTTGCATTGCCTCAATTTTGCTCTTCGCGTCACCCTTTCCGCCTGAAATTACGGCACCTGCATGTCCCATGCGGCGTCCTGGGGGAGCTGTTGCACCGGCTACGAAACCAACGATTGGCTTTTGGTTGCCGGCTTTCACGAGAAACTCTGCAGCCTCTTCCTCGGCGCTGCCTCCGATCTCACCGATCATGATGATCGCCTCGGTGGCGTCGTCTTCGAGAAACAGTGCGAGTGCGTCGATAAAGTTCGTCCCGTTAACCGGGTCGCCGCCAATCCCGATGCAGGTGGTCTGACCAAACCCGACGGCGGTAGTTTGTGCAACGGCCTCGTAGGTCAACGTGCCGGATCGGGACACGATCCCCACGCGTCCAGGTGTATGGATGTGCCCTGGCATGATGCCGATCTTGCATTCACCCGGCGTGATAATGCCCGGGCAGTTCGGGCCAATCAGCCTTGTGCCTGAGCCAATGAGCGCGCGCTTGACCTCGACCATGTCGAGAACAGGGACACCCTCGGTAATGCAGACCGCAAGTTCGATGCCGGCATCGATGGCTTCGAGAATGGCATCCGCCGCAAAGGGTGGCGGTACGTAGATCGCCGACGCTGTCGCGTTGGTCGCTTCAACAGCCTCGCGAACCGTGTCGAAGACGGGGAGATCAAGGTGCGTCGTGCCCCCTTTTCCGGGCGTCACACCGCCTACCATGTTTGTGCCGTAGGCAATGGCTTGTTCGGTGTGAAATGTGCCTTGGGATCCGGTGAAACCCTGGCAAATGACGCGCGTATTCTTATCGACGAGAACTGACATGATGAAAAGCTAAGCCGGTTTGAGGAAGGATTTGTGACAGGTATTCTTGGGCGATGTCGTGTTAAGCAGCCCCGATTGCTGCGACGGCCTTTTTGGCGGCATCGTCCAAGTCGTCGGCCGGGATAATATCGAGACCGGATTCGGCCAAGAGCTTCTTACCTTGCTCGACGTTGGTGCCTTCCAGACGCACGATGAGCGGAACGCCGATATTCGTTTCTCTTGCGGCAGCAATGATCCCCTCCGCAATCGTGTCGCAACGCATGATCCCGCCGAAGATATTCACGAGGACGCCCTTTACACTCGGATCGGAGAGGATCAGCTTGAATGCTGCGGTGACCTTCTCGGTCGTCGCACCACCTCCAACGTCTAAGAAGTTTGCTGGTTCGGCGCCATAGTACTTAATGATGTCCATGGTCGCCATTGCGAGGCCAGCGCCGTTGACCATGCAGCCAATGTTCCCGTCGAGCTTGACGTAGGAGAGGTCGTATTTCGAGGCCTCAACTTCGGCCGGATCTTCCTCGTGCAAGTCGCGCAAAGCTTCGATGTCTGGGTGACGGAAGAGAGCGTTGTCTTCAAATGCCATCTTCGCGTCGAGACATTGGAGCTGGCCGTCCGTGGTCACGACCAACGGATTAATCTCGATGAGGCTCGCATCCTTCTCGGTGAAGAGCGTGTAGAGAGTCTTGACGAGTTTGCCGCATTGCTTGGCAAGGTCGCCCTTCAGCTCAAGCGCGTCGGCAATTACACGGCCATGAAAACCGCTCAGTCCCGACGCGGGGTCGACATCGATCGTCGTTATCTTCTCGGGTGTCTCCGCCGCCACTTCCTCAATGTTCACACCGCCTTCTGTCGAAGCAACAAAGGCGATGCGGCCGGTGGACCGGTCAACGAGAAGCGACAGATAGAGTTCGCGGTTGATGTCTGTCCCTTCGGCCACATAGACGCTGCGCACAATGCGGCCCTGCGGGCCAGTCTGCGGTGTGACCAAAGGTTTGCCGAGCATTCTGTTGGCTTCCGCGTGCATCTCTTGAATGGTCTTCACGAGCTTGACGCCGCCACCCTTTCCGCGGCCGCCTGCGTGAATCTGGGCCTTCACGACAAGAACGTCGCCATTTAACGCCTTGGCCCGCTCGACTGCCTCATCCGCACTCGTGGCAACGATGCCCTTTCCCACAGGTGCGCCATAGGCCTCCAGAAGATCTTTGGCCTGATACTCGTGAATGTTCATAGATTTCTCCGGACGTGGGACTTGGCGTGCTTAGGTAGCGGCGAGGTTGGGGGCAATGCGCTGGCAGATCTCGACCAGATTCTTGACGGCTTGCACGGAATGTAACAGGGCGTCTTTTTCCGCAGAGGTCAGATCGAGTTCGATAACGCGCTCGACGCCTTTGGCGCTAATGATCACAGGAACCCCGGCATAGATACCTTTCACGCCGTACTCGCCGTTCAGGTAGGCCGCGGCGGGCAGCACCCGCTTCTTGTCGTGCAGGTAGGATTCCGCCATGTCGAGTGCCGCGGCGGCCGGAGCGTAGTAAGCGGACCCCGTTTTTAGCAGACCAACGATTTCGGCGCCGCCATCGCGCGTGCGCTGGACAATCTCGTCCAAGCGCTTTTGCGTGATCCAACGCATCTTGACCAAGTCGGCCAAGGGGATGCCCGCGACAGACGAGTAGCGGATCAGCGGAACCATCGTGTCGCCATGGCCACCCAGAACCATCGTATGGATATCTTGGGGGCTCACGTCGAATTCTTCGGAGAGGAAAAAGCGGAACCGGGCGCTGTCGAGCACGCCGGCCATACCCACGACCTTGTTGCGCGGAAGCCCAGAGGTCTTCTGAAGGGCCCAAACCATCGCATCGAGCGGGTTGGTCACGCAGATGACAAAGGCCTCCGGGGCATATTTGCGCAGGCCCGCGCCCACCTGTTCCATAACCTTCAGATTGATCTCGATGAGGTCGTCGCGGCTCATGCCCGGCTTGCGCGGGACGCCCGCCGTGACGATCACGACGTCGGCATCTTTGATATCGGCGTATTCGTTAGCGCCCTTGAACTTGGGGACATAACCTTCGACAGGCGCGGATTGCGAGAGATCGAGAGCTTTGCCCTGCGGTACGCCGTCGACGACGTCGAAGAGAACAACTTCGCCGAGCTCCCGAATGCCGGCAAGGTGAGCGAGTGTGCCGCCGATTTGGCCAGCACCGATCAATGCAATTTTGTTACGCGCCATGACTTTACCCTCCCGACTTGCGCAGTCCTGGCGTCCGCGCCGTCACTATTCAACCGCTACGACCACGTTGGTTAGATGCAATCGCGCCCGCGCGCAAGGTCGCGGAACGCATCGGTCGTATCTTTGGTTCGCAGTCGGGCGCAATAGGGGCTAGTCTGCATTTCCGAGTGGCAGTCCGAGAGGGGCGATGACTGGCGACCACCCCGCTAAGAGCGGCTCCAAGCCGGATTCGGGCTCAGGGTCCGAACGTGACGAGGAGCGTCGCGCACCAACCGATGAGGAACTGGATGCGACCCCGCCCCTGCCACTCGTGGTTTGGGCCGCGCGTTGCGCGAGCTATTTTCTGGCACTCGGCGGGATTATGCTTGTCTCCTATGCCGTCTACGGTTTCGGCACCGATCCAAACAGCTTTCCCCCCGGCTTCCGCCTGAATCCGATACAGGCTGTTGTGAACTTCGTCTGGGGGCTTGTGGGCACCTTCATCGGCTTCTTCCGGCCTCGTTACGCCACAGCATTCGTCTTGGCATTCGCCGCGTTCTACACAGTTGTCGCCGGATTTGGGACGTTCGAAGGATCAGCGCTGGGCATGGAACTCGGCACTTCCGCGAAGGTCTTCTATTGGGTTGTCGTGGTATTTGCCTGGAGCGCCGGCCTCTATGCGCTAGTCAAGCGTAGCAGCGCGCAATAGCTGGACGGGTCCCTACCGACATTTTTCAAGAGCGGGCTGCGGCTATTCGTCTTCCGGATAGTTGCTTTCGGACGGCGCCCCCCCTGCGTCGGTCGGGGGCGAGACGATCGTCGCCAGCGGTGCGCCCTGGGGCTTTATCCGAACGACGTAGAGTGTGGCTGCCTCCGTATCACTCGGATTCCAGCCGCGATGAACCACGTTTGGCGGAAGGATATTTGTTTCTCCCTCGGCAACCTCGTAGGACGGCTTGCCTGTCTTCTCTAGCATGATCGACCCCTGAAGCATGTGCGCGATTTCGACCGAGTCCTGGTGAATATGCCAGGGCGTCGCGCTGTGGGGGGGAAACGTGTAGATCTTGATGTCGATTTCCTTGTCGGGATCGCCCGCAAGCGGTTCCGTCACCACATGCTGGGAGTCGATCTTTGGCGCCGGGCTGGGCTCATGAGCCTCAAGCATCGAAATGCTCAGTAGAAACGCCACGAAAAGCGAAGTGCCCGCGAAAGCGTGCTTTGTCTTGTTTGGGATCATGGGCGCACAATAGTCAAGATTGCGCGCTTGGCCAGAGAGAGTCTGTGGTTGTTGGCCGATAAGGTGCCCCAAAGCCCCCGCAATCTCGCGCTACGCCGTACTTGGCGCTATGGGAAGACATGAACTTGGGTGCTTTTCGGGAACTTTTCGCGGCAAGATCGATTGGGCCTGTGTTGGCCACTGCAGTGGCGGCGCTGAGTGCCTCTGGCTGCACCGGGGGCTTCTCCGGACCGGAGCAAGCCATCAAGGACCTTACGCGCGTCGACTACGGCAAGCCGTATATCGGGATGAGCCGGCAGCAAGTCTTGCAGTGCGCCGGGCAGCCGCGATCACGGATTCCTGCCACCGGCGGCGCGGAGACGCTCGTCTACCATTACAAAGGGGCAGGGCCAGTCCCAGGCGGTACGCCAAAGGACGCGACCTGTACGGCCAGCCTGACATTCAAAAACGATAAGCTGATCCGTGTGAACTATGCGCACAAAGAGGCCCGCAGCCCCTATGCCTGGCAGGCCGAAAAAGATCCCGAGAAACAGGCAAAGTTGAAACGGGCGCCGCTGCCGACATGCGTCTTCTCGCTGCCGCGTTGTGCAGGCTAGCCACGCACCAGCCACAGCGAACCGGCGGCATCATCGACCGTTGCTGAGTGAGAGGCACACGTCGAACGCTACATGCGTTCGACCATCTTCCGCTTGATATTGGCGATCGCAGCTGCCGGGTTAAGCCCCTTGGGGCACGCCTTGGTACAGTTGAGAATCGTGTGGCAGCGATAGAGTCGGAACGGATCTTCTAAATCGTCCAGGCGCTCGCCGGTGCGTTCGTCGCGCGAGTCTTCAATCCAGCGATTGGCTTGCAGAAGAATGGCCGGGCCGAGATAACGGTCGCCATTCCACCAATAGGATGGGCAGGCGGTCGAGCAGCATGCACAGAGAATGCACTCGTAAAGCCCGTCAAGTTTGTCACGGTCCTCATGGCTCTGGCGCCATTCCTTCTGTGGCGTTGGGCTGTCGGTCTTGAGCCAGGGCTCAATCTCCCGGTGCTGGGCATAGAACCGGGTCATGTCCGGGACGAGGTCCTTAACCACGGGCATGTGGGGCAGGGGATAGATCGCAATCGCCGCACCCTTTGTATCCTCGGCGTGCATGGTGCAGGCCAGCGTGTTGGTGCCGTCAATGTTCATTGAGCACGACCCACAGATGCCTTCGCGGCACGAGCGCCGAAACGTCAGCGTCGAGTCGATGTTGTTCTTGATCCACAGTAGCGCGTCCAAGACCATTGGACCGCAATCTTCCGTGTCGACCCAATAGGTGTCGACGCGCGGGTTCTCGCCTCCCTCCGGGTCATAACGATAGACACGGTACTCGCGCCAGCGGTCCGGCTCGGCATCGACGGCGGGCGGGTTCCACTCTTTGCCCTTCTTGATCTTCGAGTTCTTGGGAAGTGTGAGTTGGACCATTTCAGCTTCTTCCTTTGCGCGCGCCACAATTGCGTGGCTCGACCCGCGTTCCTAATAAACCCGCTCTTTCGGCTCGATATAGGCCACCTCATTCGACAGCGTGTAAGTATGAACGGGGCGGAAATCGAGTTTAATAGTGTGCTTGCCGTAGTCCGCGTAGGACAGCGTGTGCTTCATCCAGTTCGTATCGTCGCGCTTGGGGAAGTCCTCACGGGCATGCGCGCCACGCGACTCCTCCCGCGCAAGCGCTCCCTGCACCGTCACAGCCGCCTGAGAGATCAGATTGTCGAATTCCAGCGTCTCGATCAGGTCTGTGTTCCAAATGAGAGAACGGTCGGTGACTTTGATGTCCGCCACATCGTCCCACACCTTCTTGATGTTCGTCACGCCGGATTCCAAGACGTCTTTGGTGCGGAAGACAGAGCAGTCCCTTTGCATCGTTTTCTGCATGGCCAGCCGCAACTCAGCGGTCGGCGTTCCGCCGTCGGCATAGCGGTAACCATCGAGACGCGCGATAGATGCGTCACCTGCTCCTTTAGGCAGATCCGGGATTGCCGATCCGTGCGGGATGAGTTCGGCACAACGAATGCCGGCTGCCCGGCCGAAGACGACCAAGTCAATGAGCGAGTTCGATCCTAGACGGTTGGCGCCGTGGACCGACACGCAGGCAGCTTCTCCCAGAGCCATCAATCCCGGAACGGTGGCGTCAGGGTCGCTATTTCTCGGCGAAATAACTTCCCCATGCATGTTGGTGGGGATGCCGCCCATATTGTAATGGCAGGTCGGAATGATCTTGATTGGCTCGTTCCGCGCATCGACGCCGCCGAAAATACGAGCGAGATCGGTTATGCCTGGCAGGCGTTCTTCGAAGACGTCTGGATCCAAATGATCCAGATGCAGGTGCATGTAGTCCTTATCGGGACCATGTCCCCTGCCTTCGCGAATCTCGAGCGTGATGGCGCGAGAAACGACGTCACGCGATGCTAGATCCTTAGCCGAGGGCGCATAGCGCTCCATGAATTTCTCGCCTTCGGAGTTACGCAAGAATCCGCCTTCGCCGCGCGCACCTTCTGAGATGAGCACGCCTGCGCCGTACACCCCAGTCGGGTGGAATTGCACAAACTCCATGTCCTGCAGGGGGAGCCCCGCGCGGAGCACCATCCCGTTGCCGTCGCCGGTACAGATATGCGCGGACGTGCATGAGAAGTAGGCGCGTCCATAGCCGCCTGTTGCGAGGATGGTCTGGTGTCCGCGGAAGCGGTGAAGCGAGCCGTCCGCCATGTCGATAGCGATGACCCCGCGGCAGACGCCTTCGTCGTCCATGATGAGATCGAGTGCGAAATACTCGATGAAGAACTCCGCCGAGTGGCGCAGGGCTTGACCATACATCGTGTGGAGCAGCGCGTGGCCGGTGCGGTCCGCGGCAGCGCACGTTCGCCGGGCCTGCCCTTTGCCGAACTCGGTCGTCATCCCTCCGAAGGCGCGTTGAAAAATCTTGCCGTCTTCGGTGCGGGAGAACGGTACGCCCCAATGCTCCAGCTCGTAGACAGCCTCGGGTGCTTGGCGGCAAAGATATTCGATACAGTCCTGGTCGCCGAGCCAGTCGGACCCCTTGACGGTGTCGTACATATGCCAGCGCCAGTCGTCCGGCCCCATATTGCCGAGGGCCGCAGCGATGCCACCTTGGGCCGCGACCGTATGCGAGCGTGTCGGAAAGACCTTAGAGACACAGGCCGTACGCAAGCCCGCCTCGCTCGCACCAACAACGGCGCGCAGACCTGATCCACCGGCACCTACCACGATCACGTCGTAAGCGTGGTCCGTAATCTCGTAAGCACGACCGTTCACGTGGAACGCATTGTGCGGCGCATTGGGAGTCGCGTCTTGAGGCATTTCGCATCAGCCTCCGAAACTGATTTTCATAATTGCATAAGTCGAGGCGATGGCCACACCTGCGGCAAAGAAGGTTGCGAGCATCAGTGATGACGTCTTGCACAGTTTGTTGTGGAGGTAGTCCTCAATGATTTCCCGTAAACCGATACGCATGTGAATTGCCGACGACCAAATAAGTGCGAGCATCAGCACCGCAACCATCGGATTCGATAACGATTGCCTGACGCTGTCGTAACTTGCACCTGCATGAGATACGACAAACCAGATCAGAAAGATCACGAGCGGCACGTTGGCCACGGCCGTCAGTCGCTGGCGCCAGAAAGTCTCTGTCCCGTGGCGCGCGGCGCCGAGGCCGCGAACGCGCTTGAGCGGTGTTGCCATGGTTAGAGCCCTCCCATGACGTAGTAGGCGATCAGCCAGACGAGGACCGTCAGGGTCACCGAACCGACGATGGTGCCGAGAGCAAATCGTTCGACTGTGGGAATGTCGAGTCCCGTTCCGGTGTCCCAGATAAGGTGGCGAATGCCGCCGAGCATGTGGTGTATCAGCGCCCAGGTGAATGCGAAGAGAAGCGCGCGGCCTATGAAGCTGCCGAAGAAGCTCTGCACGACACTGTAAGCGTCAGGACCCATGCTCGTCGCTACGAGCCACCAGGTTAGCAGCGCAAATCCAATCGCCAAGCTCGCGCCGGTGATGCGATGTGCGATAGACATCAGCATCGTCAGCATCGGCCGATAAATCTGCAGATGCGGAGATAGAGGCCGCTCCGCCTCAAGCTTATTTGTCATAAAGTTTTATTTGTGTTGCCCAGTTCACTCTTCTCTTATCGCACCGAGAAGACATGGGCAATCGGGGGCGACAGCGACGCGCACCTTTTCACGTCTGGTGCGCCGGGCCCGATGCGCGCGGCTCCGGCCCTAAACTCTGAGCTAAATCAGGTTTCTATGCGGGCTTTGCAATCTCGTAGCACGCTTCGTCGTCGTCGACGAATTTCGACATGATCCAGGTTTGGCCACCGTCAAGCGATTCCCAGATGTGAGAGCCCACGATGTAGGCGACGCCCCCCATAAATCCGTCGTACGGTCCTTCCCATGCCATGGGCAACCCCCCGAAAGCTGCTCAAAAATCCGAGGGCTGAGAATGCAACCGAAATCTTTTACAGAAGGTTTACATTAACGAAGTGAGACGGGGACAAGTGCCTATTTGGTAATCACGCCATAGGCGATCTGTGGTTCGGCTCCTCTAGCGCGGAAGCGCGACCCAATAATCCATGTCGAGCACGACGCCGTCTTCGAGCTTGCCGTCGTCCTTCACGCCGGGAAAATCCGCGCAGTTACGATCTTTCACGGCAAAAGTCCGAAGGCGCAGCGCGCCGGCGTCCGATCGGTCTGGCAGCTCGGCTTTGTCCAAAACCTCGCTCCAGGCATAGATCGTATCGCCCGCGAATGACGGCGCCGCATGACGGGCGCCGTTGAGCCCCAGTACATGGAAGGCGTTGGCAAGGCCATTGAAGCTCAGCGAGCGCGCAATCGAGATAATGTGACCGCCATAGACCAAGCGCCGGCCGAAGCGCTCCTGAGACTCCCGATGCTGGTTGAAGTGCACCCGCGCGGTGTTCTGGTAGAGCCGGGTCGCCATTTGGTGCTCGGCTTCCTCGATGGTTTGGCCATCCACGTGGTCGATCTTGTCGCCCACCGCGTAGTCGACCCAACGCCGCGGGGAGCCTGCGAGCGCGTAGTTGTAAACCGTAAGCTTTAGGGGCGGTAGCGCCTTCCCGAGGGTCTCGGGTGTGATCTCCTTATCCAATTCCGGAATAACCGTTTCGGGTGCGGGGAGATCGAGGTTCTTTTTGACCACCATGACCCAGCGGGCGAACGACAAAACAGGATCGCCATTTTGGTTGCGCCCCGTTGTACGAACGTAGACAGTTCCATTCTTTCCGCTCGAGTTCTGTTTGACGCCGATCACCTCGGAAGTCGAAGCGATCGTGTCGCCTGGGTAGACCGGCGCGAGGAAGCGGAACTCCGCGTAGCCGAGATTGGCGATGGCGTTGCGCGACACGTCGGGGACGGTCTTTCCGATCACGAAGTGGAAGACGAGGATGTCGTCGATCGGCGAGCACGGATAGCCAATGCTCTGGGCGAACGCGTCTGAGGATTGAACAGCGAAGCGGCCGCTATACAGAGCCGTGTAAAAACTGACGTCGCCGACGGTGACTGTGCGTGGCGTGGGGTGCACGATTTCTTCACCGACTTTGAAGTCCTCGAAATAGTTTCCGGTGACGGTTCGGTCGATCTTTTGTGACTGTGTCATGTGGTCGTTGTTGCGAGCTTCAATCCAATAATGGAACCAATCAGCGTCGCGAGGAAGAGCATGCGAAGCGCTGTGACAGGCTCCTTATAGACGACGATGCCAACGATAACAGTGCCAACTGCGCCAATTCCCGTCCAAATCGCGTATGCGGTTCCGATTGGCAGATCCTTGACCGCCTTGTTAAGGAAGACGAACGAGAGAACGATGCAAACGGTGAAGATCAGGGTCGGCCAAAGTCTCGTGAAGCCTTCGGTGAGCTTGAGCACCGAGGCAAAGCCGACCTCAAAAAGCCCGGCGACAAAGAGATACACCCAAGGCATGGTTGCGCCCCTTTATAGCTGCTTGCGATCACTCTGGTCGTGCTTAGGCCGTGGCGCGCCTCAGTTGCGAGGGACACCTGGCGGTCGGGACCTTAGTTTCGGAGAAACGGTCTGTCACCCTGCTACAGGGCGCCGGAGCGGGCGAATGTCAAAAGGAGCAGATGCCTAAGCGCCTTCACACAATAAAAAATGGCGGCGCCGCTATCGCGGGAGCCGCCATTCATGTTGTGCTAGATCAGCGCGAATTAAGCGCGGTCGAGCTCAGCCGGGAGGTAGGAAGTAACTTCCATGCCAGCTTCGGACTCGGTGATCTCAGGCTTCATCCACTCTTTCATGATTGTCTCCTTCGAACTCGTTCGGTGAATTTCGTTCTTAGATAATGGCGATCGGGGATGAGAAGCGCATGACTGGTTCATTAACAGATTCTTACAGATAATATCTATTCTAATCAGTTGGTTACGAGGCAAGCTCGCGCTCTCGAAGCCGGCATTCGTTCAGAGTCTGACAACTACCTGAACAGCTGAGAGGCCTTGTCCAACGTATTGTAGACACCCCAAAGGAGCGGAATGCTTACAAAAGCCCAGGCCAGTACCAGCTTGATCTTGTTTGCACCTGAGACGGATTGTTGGTGGGCTGTTTCGGTCATCATGTCTCCATCGACGCCTTGAGTTCTTCTTCTGTCATGTGGTGCTTTTCGTCCACGGGCGTCATCAGCCAATTGAGGATGAATCCGACGAACAGCAGGCCTGCCATGATGTACATGGTAACCGAATAGGCGTCCGCCTTCGGCACGCCCTGGTTGATCTGGTACTCACGGATATAGTTGACAAGCACGGGTCCAAGGACGCCAGCGGTCGACCAAGCGGTCAAGAGCCGGCCATGGATCGCGCCCACATAACGGACGCCGAACACATCCCGCAGATAGGCCGGAATCGTGGCGAAGCCGCCGCCGTACATCGTCATGATCACGCAATAGAAGAGCACGAACAGCACGATCGAGCCCGTATGCCCCGTCCAAGGCACGGCCGCATAGAGAGCCATGCCTAGCGCAAAGAAGATCATGTAGGTGTTACGCCGACCGATATAGTCTGAGGTCGATGCCCAGAAAAAGCGGCCGATCATGTTGAAGAGGCTCAGAAGACCAACGAATCCGGCCGCGGCCGCGGCCGAGATCCTGCCAGGGAACATTTCCTGGCTCATGGCTGAGGCTTGTCCCAGAACGCCGATACCGGCCGTCACGTTCAGACACAGCACACCCCAAAGGAGATAGAACTGCGGTGTTTTTAGTGCTTCGTCCACGTGGACGTGGGCACTGGTGACCATCTTTTTGGGCTGCGCGGGTGGCTCATAACCCTCTGGGAGCCAACCATGCGCGGGTACGCGGACGAGCGCCGCGCCGATCATCATGAACGTCAAATAGATGAGGCCCATCGTGACGAACGTACTGGCCACGCCGACATCCGTGGGGCTTGAGAAATAGTCCATCAGCGCCACGGACAGGGGCGAGGCAATCATGGCGCCCCCGCCGAACCCCATGATGGCCATGCCTGTCGCCATGCCTGGCCGGTCTGGGAACCAGGTGATGAGCGTCTTCACAGGGGAAATGTAGCCGAGCCCTAGGCCGCAGCCGCCGAGCACGCCGTAGCCAAGATAGATCAGCCAAAGCTGGTGTAGGTGCACGCCGAGGGCGGAAACAAGAAAGCCGCCACCAAAGCACAACGCGGCCGTGAACATCGCTTTACGAGGCCCGACCCGATCAAGCCATGTCCCTGTGAATGCTGCCGCAAGCCCGAGAAACACGATGGCGATGGAGAAGATCCAGCCAAGCTCGGTGAGCTTCCAGTCGCCAGGTGCTGGCTCGGTAATGCCGATCAACTTTGTCATCGGCAGGTTGAAGACACTGAATGCGTAGACCTGGCCAATGCTGAGATGGACACATAGTGCCGCCGGCGGCACCAGCCAGCGGCTGAAGCCCGGTTTTGCCACTGTGCGAGACCGATCCAGCCACCCGAATAAGCCTCCGGCCTCCGCGCTTGCTGCGGTCGTCATGCGTAGCCCCCCTAGACGTTCGCGTGTTGTGTTTATTGGCCGCCAGTCTGGCCGGGCTTGGCGCGTACCGCAAGTATTAGAGGCGGGTTTCGACACTGGCGCTTCGACAAAGCCCATCGAGGCCCACGCTCGCCATTCAGGTTTCCTTTGAAAACGTTCAGGCCGCCTTTTTGAGCAGGTTTCGTTCGATCATGGTTTCCGCAATCTGGATCGTATTGAGGGCTGCCCCTTTGCGAAGATTATCTGAAACACACCAAAGCGACAGACCGTTGTCGATGGTTTGATCGTCTCGAATGCGCGAGACGAATGTCGCGTAGTCGCCAACGCACTCAACGGGCGTGACGTAGCCGCCATCTTCACGCTTGTCGACGACAAGTACGCCCGGCGCCTCGCGCAATACCTCGCGCGCTTCCTCAGTGCTCAGCGCATCCTCAAACTCGATATTCACGGCCTCGGCGTGCCCCACAAATACGGGCACACGCACACAGGTTGCGGTCAGCTTTATCTTTGGATCGAGGATCTTCTTCGTTTCGGCCACCATCTTCCACTCTTCCTTGGTTGAGCCGTCATCGAGGAAGACATCGATATGAGGGATAACGTTGAAGGCGATCTGCTTAGTGAACTTGTCCGGCGCCGGAGGATCGGTCACGAAGATGCCCTTGGTTTGGCTCCAGAGCTCGTCCATCGCCTCCTTGCCTGCACCGGATACCGATTGATAGGTAGAGCAGACCACGCGCTTGATCTTGGCTGCGTCGTGGAGCGGCTTTAGGACAACGACCAGCTGCGCCGTTGAACAATTCGGGTTGGCGATAATGCTCTTCTTGGTGAAACCTGCGATCGCATCTGGATTCACTTCCGGCACAATAAGCGGCACATCGGGGTCGTAGCGCCAGCAGGAAGAGTTATCGATAACGACGCAGCCCGTCTCGCCAAGGCGGGGCGACCAATCCTTGGAAATGCCGGAGCCTGCAGACATCAGAGCGAAATCGATGCCCGAGAAATCGAAGGTTTCAAGGTCTCGGCATTTCAGACGGGCATCGCCAAACGAGACCTCGGTGCCGACGGACCGCCGAGAGGCGATGGGCACGACCTCGTCTGCCGGGAAATCCCGCTCAGCCAATATGTTGAGCATCTCGCGTCCGACATTGCCGGTCGCGCCGATGACCGCGACTTTGTAACCCATCTCGCAACTCCTACCCGGCGACGCGGCGAGCTTTTGCCGCGCGAACCTTTTGTTTGCGCGGATGTATGGGAACGTGCGGGGAAAGTCAAAAGCGGTAGCGGCGACCCTTGCGGGAACCTAGTTTACACGGCGTCCGGGGAGCTCGTCTTTCACAGCAGCGCACTTCTTGCCGGTGAACTCGTTGACCATAGTGACGACCTCTGCGCCCAACAGGTTCGATCTGTTGTCGAGCCCTGTGCCGGCATAGATGACCGGATAGATGGCCAGCGGTGCGGAAACGTCGCCCCAGTTTACGGTGGCTGAAATAGCCTTGCCGCCTCTAAAGGTGACCTCGGGTGCGAGTTCCGCCTCAAAGATATAGGGCGCGCTCTCGCCGGTGTGCAGTTTGCAAGAGACGGTAAACTTGTCCATCTTGATCGTTGTGTTGGCTTCGAGCATCGCTGCGGCTAGGTCCGCGCGTGACAGGCTGAGTTTCGACTGGCAAACGGCCTTGCCCCAAGGCCAGGAAAACTGATCGCCAAGCATCCTTGTCAGGCTGTCGGCGTGCCACGTTTTTCTGAGGTCGCACGTAATGTCCTCGCCGATTGGCTCGCGCGTCGCGATGATGTCGCAAATCTCGATTTTGCAGAGTTTGCGTGCAGCCTTCTCGGCCCTCTCTTCCGGCGAGACCTCAATCTTGGAACTTACCTGGGGGCCGAGGACCTGGGCATCCTGTATCGTTGCCCCATCGTCTGCGGGCTCTACTCCAGTCGTCTGCATCGGGGTGGCGTCGGGGGCTTTGACCGCATCAGCACCCCAGGCGAACGGAGACGTGAACAAGAAGGTAAGCGCTAAGATTGAAGAGGCGAACGGGTGTTGCATGGTCTCTAATTGGAACGCTGGACCGCCGCGACAATGGCATCGCCCATTTGGCGGGTTCCAACCAATTTGCAGCCTTCTTGAGCAATATCGCCGGTCCTCAAGCCTTGCTCAAGAACAGTAGCGATAGCCGACTCGATTTTGTCTGCTAGATCGCCTTGATCGAACGAGTAGCGCAGGCACATGGCAAAGCTGGCAATGGTGGCGATTGGGTTGGCCTTACCGTGACCGGCAATATCCGGCGCCGATCCGTGAACAGGTTCGTACATGGCGGGCCGTCTGCCCTCCGAGTCCATCGCACCGAGCGAGGCGGAAGGCAGCATGCCGAGGGAGCCGGTGGCCATAGCGGCTTCATCGGAAAGAACGTCGCCGAAAAGATTGTCGGTCACGATCACATCGAACTGTTTGGGCGCCCGGACAAGCTGCATGGCGCAGTTGTCGGCGAGAATGTGCTCCAAGTTTACGTCGGCATAGTTCTCGCTGTGGACCTGAGTGACCACCTCGTTCCAAAGAACGCCAGTCTTCATCACGTTACGCTTTTCTGCGGAGTGCACCAGGTTTCCACGCTTGCGGGCGAGGTCGAACGCGACGTGCGCGATCCGCTCGATCTCGTATGTCTGGTAGATTTGGGTATCGACAGCGAGTTTCTGCCCGTCGCCCAGGTCCTTAATTTCTTTGGGCTCGCCAAAGTAAACGCCGCCCGTCAGCTCCCGCACGATCATGATGTCGAGACCTTCGACCAACTCGCGCTTGAGCGATGAGGCCTCTGCCAGCGCCGGATAGCAGATTGCGGGGCGCAGATTGGCAAAGAGTTCAAGATCCTTCCGGAGGCGCAAGAGACCCGCTTCCGGGCGCTTTTCGTAGGGCACACCGTCCCATTTCGGCCCCCCGACGGCGCCCAGCATGACGGCGTGTGCCGCATGGGCCAGCGCCATCGCCGACTCGGAAATGGCTTCGCCGTGGTCGTCGTAGGCGCAGCCGCCCACGAGGTCGCTCTCGGTTTCGATCTTGATCACGCCGGTGCCGTTCGCCCAGTCGACGAGGCGGCTGACCTCGTCCATGACCTCAGTGCCGATGCCGTCACCCGGAAGGAGAAGGAGTTTGAATGAAGCCATGAAGTTCCGTTTGCCCTGTGCTAAAGCATCCAAAGAAGAATGCCGGAAACGCCCCGGCGGCGTTTTGGGTAGCGGGAGTAGGACATGCTGACAAGGGTGCTGTTGACACTTCTTTTGGTGGCGTTCGTGCCGAATTGGGCCGTCGCTGACGACATGGCCGCGGAGGGCGCGCGCGAGACTTCAATTGTGAGCCTTGGGCTTGCCGACCGAAAGGTCAGCAAGGATGACCTCAAGAAACGAGTGGCGCTGCCCAAGCCGCGCTTTAACTCGCCGGGTGTCGCGTATGGCTGGGTCGCTCATGCCAAGAAGGGCGACAAGATTGAGGTCCATTTGAAGATAGACGGCAATTCCCTGATGCACAATGTGCGCGAGGTCACGGAAGACGACACTGATGTGCTGCTACAGGCCGGCAAAACAGGTGTTCCCGCGGGCGGCTGGCCACAAAAACGGCAATACACCGCGAAGGTGACTGTGACCCGCGACGGCAAGACAGTCGCCGAACAGGAATCGGATCCAGTATCGATCGAGTAGGATGCGTCGGAACCTGACTATCGGAACAGGCGCTTGGACCCGGGCAATCAAAGCCAAACCGTCAAACCCAAGGCTTTGCGAGTCCCGCCTGCTCTTCGAAGCGGTCGATATGCTCAGCCTTCTCCATCGTCAGGCCGATATCGTCCAGCCCTTCGATCAGGCAGCGCTTTCGGTGCGGATCGATGTCGAACGGGATCTTGCCGCCGTCGGGGCCGGAGATCTCCTGCGTATCTAGATCGATGGTGAGGCGCGCATTGTCGCCGCGCTCGGCATCATCGATCAGCTTGTCGATTTCCTCCTTCGGGAGGACGATCGGCAGAATGCCGTTCTTGAAACAGTTATTGTAGAAGATATCGGCGAAAGACGGTGCAATGATGCAGCGGAAGCCGAAGTCGAGCAGCGCCCAGGGGGCGTGCTCACGGGAGGATCCGCAACCGAAATTCTCTCCCGCGATCAGGATCTCAGCCCTGTTGTAGGGCTCTTTGTGGAGCACGAAATGCTCGTGCTTCTCACCGTTCTCGTCGTAGCGCAGCTCGGCGAATAGACCCTCGCCCAGGCCGGTGCGTTTAATCGTCTTCAGGTAGTTCTTGGGGATGATCATGTCGGTGTCGACATTGATCATCGGCAGATGGGCGGCAATGCCCGTGAGCGTCGTGAACTTTTCCATAATCAACCTCTATTCCGTCAGCCATATAGAGGTTTCCGAGCGGAGTTTCTACTGGCGCGGGAGCGCGTCTACGCTGGGCTGCAAAGAAGCAGTTGGTCTTTGGTTGTGGTGGTCGCTAGTTGGAAGGACCGAGCGTATTCGGCCTGACGCCAGTACTAGCCTGCTGGGAGCCGCTGACCAACTGCCGATAATAGGTCCGCATGGTCTTGCAGCGCTGCGGACCCGGCGGATGCACGGCACTGCCCTTCAGCTTTGAAATGAAGGTGCAGATCTCCTCCATTCCTTCAGCATCGAGCCAGCCCCATTTGACACCGCGGCGGATGGCGAAGAGGTCTGCCTTTGTCTCGCTCGCGCCGATGAACTGGTGCCCGCATTCGTGAGAATAGATATAGAGCTTAACCTGTGTTGAGAGGCCCTTGATTTTGGCGGTGTTCATGATGAGGAAGCCCGGAAACGCGCCGCCCCAGCTATCGAACTTCGGATTCAGAACCGTCGGCCGTGTCCCGCAATTGACCGGAATTCCGTCGATGACCATTGCGCCGTGCGGCACTTCCTTGGTCTGCGCGCCCGCCCGATCCATGTACTGCTCGACGGTCGGTGCTTTGGCCCCGCCGCCGCGGAAGACGAACTCTTGTGCAGTGACCGACTGAGCAATGCCAACTGCGCCCGCGAAGGCGGCGGCAGCCAGGAGCAAGCACCCCACTATAGTTGTTTTGAACCCCATGTTGTTCGCAGTGTAAGAGCGGAATGGTGTCCAGACAATGACCAAGAATTTCCGCTGCTTCATGCCGTCGCGCACATGCTAGCCAGCTGCCTCCTCCTCAATCCGCTCCATGTCGTCATCGGACAAGCCGAAGTGGTGCCCGATCTCGTGGATCAGCACATGAGCAATGATGTCCTCTAGCCTTTCGTCATGGGTCTCCCAGTAAACGAGAATCGGGCGGCGATAGAGGAAGATCATTTCGGGCAGCGGTGAGACGTCGAGCACGCTTCGACGCGTGAGATCGACGCCGTGGTAGAGGCCCAATAGCCCAAAGGGCGAGTCGATGCTGAGGCTCCGCAGAACCTCGTACGTCGGCCAATCGTCGACTCGGATGACGACCTCCTTGGTCATTTCCTGGAAGGTCGGTGGAAGCTGCGCGAAGGTTCGATTCGCGATTCTCTCGAAATCGTCAATGCTGGGGTGCGTGCGAGAATACATCTACGCTATTTGGGGACGGGGTGCGGTCCGGCCAAGGTCTCCGGGCTTGCTAGCGAGGATGATCGCTTCGCGCAAAGTGAAGGTAAGCCCGTCAGCGGTCTCGCGCGGCCTAAGCAGTGTTTGCAACGGTTTGGCTTCCAGCATCTCGCGCAACAGAGTTGCCACGTCGTCCGAACAGCGCATGCGGGCGACCCAGGCGTCGAAACCGATGTCTTGGTCCATCACCTCGGCCGATAAGAGCCGCAGTCCCGCTTCGTCGATAAGCGCGCACCATTCCTTCACTGACAGCGCTCGGTCATGGCTTGGGTCGCGCAGTTTTTCATAGGCGTTGTATTTGGCTGCAATTTCCACATCGTCCGGCGAGACATTGTCCACCAGCGCAAAGACGCCGCCGGGAATCAGCACGCGCGCAGATTCGGTCACATAGTCTTTCGGCTTCGGGAAGTGATGCGCCGCCAAGCGGCACGTCACGAGATGGAAGCTTGTGTCCGGGAAGGGTAGGTCCTGAGCGTCGGCTTTGCGCGTGACAACGTTGGTGAGGCGGCGTTCCTTAGCAAGCCGCTTCACCTCAGCCAGCATCTCTGGCGTGATGTCGGTCGCCGTCGACTTCGCGACCTTCGGGGCGAAAGCGAGCGCCGTGTGTCCGGCCCCCGTAGCGATGTCGAGCTGCCGCCATGTTGGAAGCGGGTCAATCAGCTCCGTCAGCCGAGCGAGCGTGGGGCCTTCTGCATGGATCGCGCAGGAGGCGTAGTCACCTGCTGCCTCACCGAACTTCTTTTGGACCAGCGATGTCATGCCGCGTCTCCATGAAAGCCCAGTGCGGTCGCACAAATGCTCTACGGCAAATCGCGAATATCGACGAAGTGCCCAGCGATGGCCGCGGCTGCAGCCATTTGCGGCGAGACCAGATGGGTGCGGCCGAGACGGCCCTGGCGGCCTTCGAAATTGCGGTTCGAGGTGGAGGCGCAGCGCTCACCTGGGGCCAGCTTGTCCGGGTTCATGGCAAGACACATGGAGCAGCCCGGCTCGCGCCACTCGAATCCGGCGTTGGTGAAGATTTTGTCCAGACCTTCTTCCTCGGCCTGCAGTTTGACGAGGCCGGAGCCCGGCACGATCATCGCATTCAAGTTCTCATTCACGCGCTGGCCTTCCACGACCTTCGCCACGGCGCGCAGGTCCTCGATGCGGCCATTGGTACAAGAGCCGATAAAGATGCGATCCAAGGTGATGTCAGTGACCTTCTCGCCGCCCTTCAGGCCCATATAGTCTAGCGCTCGAATGGCCGCCTGACGTTTCGAATCGTCGACGATATCGGCGGGGTTCGGCACGTTGCCGTCGATTGCGACCACCTGCTCGGGGCTCGTGCCCCAAGTAACGATCGGCGGTAAGTTCCCGGCATTGAGGACGATCTCAGAATCAAAGTGCGCGCCTTCATCCGAATAGAGCGTTTCCCAATAGGCCTTAGCGATTTCGAATGCAGCGCCTTTCGGTGCACGCGGGCGCCCCATGATGTAGTCGAACGTCTTCTGATCGGGCGCGATGAGCCCGGCGCGGGCGCCGCCTTCGATCGACATGTTGCAGACGGTCATCCGGCCTTCCATGGTCAGGTCGCGAATGGCTTCGCCTGCATATTCGATGACATGGCCGGTGCCGCCGGCGGTGCCGATTTCGCCGATGATGGCGAGGATAATGTCTTTCGCGGTGACATTCTCGGGAAGCTTGCCTTCCACTCGCACCAGCATGTTCTTGGCTTTGTGCTGGATCAGGGTTTGGGTCGCGAGCACGTGTTCGACCTCGGACGTGCCGATCCCATGAGCCAACGCCCCGAATGCACCGTGGGTCGAGGTGTGGCTGTCGCCACAGACGATCGTAGTGCCCGGAAGGGTGAACCCTTGTTCAGGGCCGACAACATGCACGATGCCCTGGCGCTCATCTAGCTCGTGGTAGTAGTCTATGCCGAAGTCTTCGGCGTTCTTTGCGAGCGCTGCCACCTGGATCGCCGAATCCGGATCGTCGATGCCTTTGGACCGGTCCGTGGTCGGAACGTTATGGTCCACAACGGCTAGCGTCTTTTCGGGAGCGCGCACGTCGCGACCCGCCATGCGCAAGCCCTCGAAGGCTTGCGGGCTCGTGACTTCATGCACGAGGTGGCGGTCGATATAGATGAGGCTCGTCCCGTCGGGCGCCTCGTGAACCAGGTGTTCGTCCCAAATTTTGTCGTATAGCGTGCGGGGCTTTGCCATTGCTCTGAACTCAACCTTTCGGATCTTCACGCCTGACATAGCGATTGAATCCGGAAATTCCAGTTCCCGGGAATCTCTGATGCCGCCTGTGAAGGGGTGCCGGGCAGAGCCGCCCGCGGGAGCATCGGTGACTTAAAAAGGCGGCCGGGCCTTAAGCCGCCCCGTCCATCGTCGGAGACGCTAGGCGTCCTTCTTCTCAGCTGGTTCCGCTTCGGTCGTCTCGGTCTCGGCTGGTGCTTCTGCGGTGTCGCTTTCGTCCTTGATCTCCGGGACTTCATCGGCCGTCATCTCCGCCATGGCAGCGATGGCCTTACCGCTCCAGTCCCCGTCCTCGATCTGGCTGCCGAGTGAGAGCTTGTCCGAGAGATAGGCGATCGCGTCATCGCTCATGGTCGCGATTTGCTCGATCTTGGTGACCCCAAGCTTATTGAGCTTCTTCTCAAGATCCTCGGTAATGCCAGCAATAAGTTTGAGATCGTCCGGCTCGCCCTTCGGCTTCGTAAAGCCCTTGAAGTTGTGTCCCTTCTTGCCCTTTACGTCACGGGTGTCGCGACGCTCGGGGATGCGCGCGGCCTTACCGCGCCGGCCGCGAAGGTAGTAGAGCTTGGCCCGGCGCACGCGGCCATGGCGCACGACCTCGATGGATTCGATCAGCGGCGAATGGATCGGGAAAACGCGCTCCACGCCCTCGCCATAAGAAATCTTGCGGACGGTGAAGTTCTCGTGGATGCCGGCATTGGCGCGGCCGATGCA
>NZ_JBZMXT010000023.1:0-33623 GCF_058506495.1 Methyloceanibacter sp.
GAGAAGACTCGAACTTCCACGGGAGTTACCCCACAGCGACCTCAACGCTGCGCGTCTACCAATTCCGCCACGACCGCGAGAAACTCAAACAAAAAAGTGACCGGGATCCGCTATTTCGATACCCGACGCCTAGCCTTTCGTTTCGGTGCGCTGCCTTAGCAAACCTGCCCCCGTGGTGCAAGATGTGCAGCGGCGGTCTTTGACCTATGATGGCCGCGACATGACCCCTTCGTCGCCAAAGGAGCGCAGCGCGCGTCCGCATTCTGATCCGGAATGGATCACGGCCGCTAAACCCATCCCCTACGAGGCGGCCCTCGCGTTCATGGAGTCTCGAAGCGGCGCCATTGCCGAAGGCAGAGCGGGAGAATGCGTCTGGCTGCTGGAACACCCTTCACTCTATACGGCTGGGACAAGCGCGGACCCAGCAGAGCTGATGGATCCCGACAGATTCCCGGTCTTCAAAGCAGGCCGCGGCGGCCGCTTCACTTATCATGGGCCGGGTCAGCGCGTGGCTTACGTCATGCTCAATTTGAACGAGCGCGGGCGCGATACGCGCCGTTTCGTGACAGGATTGGAAGACTGGTTGATTGCCACGCTCGCGGCATTTGGCATCGAAGGAGAACGGAGTGACAACGGCATCGGCGTCTTTGTGGGTCGGGCAAAGATCGCCTCGATCGGCGTTCGCATCCGCCGCTGGGTCACACTTCATGGCGTCAGCCTGAACGTCGCTCCGGACCTGGAGCATTTCTCCGGAATCGTGCCCTGCGGACTTCACGGCACGCCTGCAACAAGCCTTGAGGCACTTGACGTTGAGACCGATATGGCGAAGGTGGATGCGGCCTTGCGCGAGAGCTTCGGGCGCGTTTTTGGCGCATCGTCGTGCTAGTCTGTCGGCAGGACGCGGAAGCCAGACGGCGGAGCACCACCTTCGTCTGTGACAAGGACGTCGCTGACACGCGCATCGGGCGGTCCTTCTGCACAGCGGCGCAGCATCTCGTCGACCTGCGGCGCAGGACCGGAAAAAACCGCTTGGACGCTCCCATCGCGACAGTTGCGCACCCAGCCATCTAGTGAGAGTGAAAGCGCAGTCTGCTCGGTCCAGGCGCGGTAATAGACGCCCTGCACCCGACCCTCAATTCGAACAGTTACCGTCTTGCGCTCTGACGGCACGACGTCGTGAGACCTACTCGAATTCTAGGATAACGGCATCCACGTTGAGACTGTCACCCGGCTCGGCGTGGATTTTAGTCACTGTGCCGTCGACGTCCGATTTCAGGACGTTCTCCATCTTCATGGCCTCGACGACACAAAGCGTATCCCCTGCAGAAACCGCCTGCCCTTCCTCCACGGCAAGCGACACGACGAGCCCCGGCATTGGACAGAGGAGGAACCTCGACATGTCGGGCTTTTCTTTTACCGGCATCAAAGCCAGATACTCCGCTTCGCGCTCGGTAAAGACGCGGACGAGCGTTTCCACACCCTGATAGGTCAAGTGTACGCCGTTCAGAATGCCGCGAACCTGCACTGCGACGGCCTCCCCATCGACCGTTCCTTCGAATACAGGCTCGCCAAACCACCAATTGGAGGTCAGCTCAATGGTTCGCTCGGGCTCGCCCGTGTCGCCGCCACCCAGCTTCGCCGTCATCGGATAGTCACGACCCTCTACGATGACGCGCACAAGGTCTCCGTCGCCCAGTTCAACTAGACGAACTTCGGAGAAACTAACTGGCTCTCCATGCA
Source organism: Methyloceanibacter sp. (assembly GCF_058506495.1). Lineage (NCBI taxonomy): Bacteria > Pseudomonadati > Pseudomonadota > Alphaproteobacteria > Hyphomicrobiales > Hyphomicrobiaceae > Methyloceanibacter > Methyloceanibacter sp. Next base: position 1,741 of record NZ_JBZMXT010000023.1, read on the forward strand.
TCTGCTGCGTGATCATCCGCCGGCGGTTATTGGAGAGGTGATCGATGCTTGCTGAGACAGCTGCAAGCACGTCGCGAACCCGGCCCTCCGGGACAGGCGGCTGGAAGCCATCGGGAAACTCTTCAGCGATAAATTTCGTCGAGATATCTCCCGAGCACCAGCGCTCGTTCCGCATGAGAACGGCCAGGAATGGAATGTTGTGCTTGAAGCCATCGATGGCAAAAGCATCGAGAGCTTGCCCCATTGCATCGATCGCTTCGATCCGGGTGGGTGCGTATGTGATGAGCTTGGCGATCATCGGATCGTAGTAGACGGAAATCTCACCGCCCTCTTCCACACCCGTATCAAGTCGCGTGGTGATGCCGTCTTGAGTGCCGAGAGCCGGCGGTCGAAACCGGACCAGGCGACCGGTGGACGGCAAGAAATTCCGCGCCGGATCCTCGGCATAGATGCGGGACTCGATCGCCGAACCCTTGAGCTTCACATCTTTCTGCTTGATCGCGAGCTTCTCGCCGCTCGCAACCTTGAGCATCTGCTCCACAAGATCGAGACCCGTCACAAATTCCGTCACAGGATGCTCGACCTGGAGCCGCGTGTTCATTTCCAGGAAGTAGAAGTTCTTGTCTTTGTCGACGATGAACTCAACAGTGCCTGCGGTATCGTAGTCTACGGCTTTTGCCAGGGCGACAGCCTCGGCGCCCATCGCCACGCGCGTCTTCTCGTCGAGGAACGGGCTCGGCGCTTCTTCAAGAACCTTCTGATTGCGCCGCTGGATCGAACACTCGCGCTCGCCAAGGTGGATGACATTCCCGTGCTTGTCGCCAAGTACTTGGATTTCTATGTGGCGAGGCTCCTCAATGAACTTCTCGATGAATACGCGATCATCTCCGAAGCTCGATTTGGCCTCTGACTGAGCCAAGGCAAATCCTTCAGCCACCTCGTCACGGCCATACGCAATCCGCATGCCCTTGCCGCCACCGCCGGCCGACGCCTTGATCATGACCGGATATCCGATGTCGTCCGCGATCTTGACTGCCTCGTCAGGCGTTTTGATTACGCCGAGATAGCCAGGGACGGTTGAGACTTTGGCATCGGATGCAAGTTTCTTGGACTCAATCTTATCGCCCATCGCCTTGATGGCTGTGGGATTAGGACCCACGAAGACGATACCGGCCTTCTTGAGCGCCTTAGCAAAGGCCGCGTTCTCAGACAGGAAACCGTAACCGGGGTGGATAGCCTCAGCACCCGTCTCCTTGGCCGCAGCAATAATCTTGTCAATGACAAGATAGGACTGCGCAGCGGCGGCGGGCCCGATCGCGACAGCTTCATCGGCCATAAAGACATGCAATGCATCGCGGTCAGCTTCCGAGTAAACGGCAACGGTCTTGATCCCAAGCCGCTTTGCCGTGCGCATTATACGGCAGGCAATTTCTCCACGATTGGCGATGAGTAGTTTCTTGAACATCAGTGCCCCAGTCCAAATTTTTGTTCAGGCTTTCTAGAGTGAAGCGCGGGGCGAGTAAACTAGCCAGGCCGCCTATTGTTCGGCACCGCGCTCGTCGGTGCAGCCAATTCTAGGGCCGAAGAATCTGTACCGAAGCCGTTCAAAAAAATGGCACAAATACCATCAACTATCTTGAACGTTCAGTATTGACTGAACAAACTGAACGGCATAAATGAAAGATATGACAAACAACACTGATAGGGCGATCGCGGAATTCGTCGATCAAATGGGGCTAATTCTCCAAGCGGAGGGTCTGCCTCGCATTGCCGGCCACATTATGGGCCTCATGGTTATTCATGAAGGTCCGTTCAGTCTGAGTCAGCTCGCTGAGCGATTAAGTGTTAGCCGCGCGAGCATAAGCACGAACACACGGTTGCTTGAGGACTTGGAAGTCATTGTCCGAACTGCCAAACCCGGCGATCGGCAGGACTATTTCAAACTGAGTCCGCAGCCTTACGACCGATTGCTACGCGGCGTCGTTCGGAGAATGCGGCGCGCACGTGATGTTGTTGAGGGGACCCAAGACGCGCTGCCAGAGGACATGACGGACTCGCAAGAGCGGCTGCAAGAGCTCGACGCCTTTTACGCGGCTCTGATCGAAAGCTTCATGGAGGTCATCGATAGTTGGGCCTCCGATCGCCATCGGTCGAGCAAGGAAGCGAAGTACGCAAACAGGCCATCCGCGTAGACCACGAAAACGGATTGCTGAAAAAAGAACGGGACAGTCAATCGTTGAAGAAGTCGTATGTCATCGCGCTGGGCCTCGCATGCGCCCTCACCGCTTGGGTGCTGGGCGGCTACTATTATAGGACCGCAGGCAAGGAGGTGGTAGAAGCGCCGGCGCAGTCCGACGCCCTCCCACTCATGAAGGTTTCGGTCCGCACCCAAGAAGCCAAGCCGGTATCGAAGATCGTCGTCGCCCAAGGGCAGACCGAGCCGAATCGGACAGTCACGGTCCGAGCCGAAACCATGGGGCAAGTGGCCGAGATGCTCGCGGACGAGGGCAGCACCGTAAAGACCGGCGAGGTCCTCGTGCGTCTTGAGCAAAATGATCGAGAGGCTCGCATCACGCGGGCCAAGGCACGGGTGCGTGAGCAGGAGAGCGCCTTCGAAGCCGCTCAAGCTCTGGGCAAGAAAGGGTATCAGTCCCAGAGGCAGTTGGATCAGATCTATTCGTCTTTGCAGACGGCGAAGGCCGAGCTGAAGGAAGCCCTCATCGAGTTTGACCAACTTGATATCAGAGCACCGTTCGAGGGCTCTGTTCTATCTTCGCCCGTCGAACTAGGGACCTATGTCGACACAAACGGCATCATCGCGACCATCGTGGACAACGATCCGCTCGTCGTGAGTGTCCATATCCCTCAGCAAAAGATCGTAAACCTTAAGATCGGTCAGCCGGCCGCGGTCAAGGTCGCCACGGGCCAAGAACGCGGAGGAACGATCCGCTACATCGCCGCCAGAGCAGACCAAGGAACCCGCACGTTCCGCGTTGAGGTCGAGGTGCCAAACGCAGACGATGCCATTCCCGCCGGAATTAGTGCCGAGGCAACGATCCCCACGGGCTCGGTGATGGCACAGTTCATCTCGCCCGCCGAATTGTCGTTGGATGCGGCAGGCTCTCTTGGCGTGAAGACTGTTGACGACAAGGGCCGCGTCGAATTCCACAAGGCCAAGATCGTGATGTCGGATACAAATGGCGCCTGGGTTACAGGCCTTCCGGCCACGTCCCGCATCATCACCCTGGGTCACGGTTACGTTCAGGTCGGCGAGCAGGTTCAAGTAGCGGAGGAACGACGCGACGACAGCATTGTTACTTCGCCCGAAGCCTCGGCACACTTGGCAACAGGCAGTCGCACTAAGCCAACGGCCGCACGATGAACGCGATCATTGACGCCGCGTTCCGACGATCGCGCACGGTCGTGCTTGCGTTCGTGATGATTATCATCATGGGCGCGATTGCCTACACGACCATTCCGAAAGAAGCAGAACCGGACATTCAGATTCCGATTATTTACGTCTCGATGACGTACGAAGGAATTTCACCGGAGGACTCCGAACGGCTTCTCGTACGCCCTATGGAGAAAGAACTGCAGTCCATTGAGGGCATCAAAGAGATGCGCTCCATGGCCGGTGAGGGCTACGGCTCAGTAACACTAGAATTCTATGCGGGCTTCGATTCCAACAAGGCACTCCAGGATGTCCGCGAGAAGGTCGATATCGCCCGTGCGGAATTGCCGTTGGAGACGGATGAGCCGCGCGTCAACGAAGTCAATATCGCCCTCTTCCCCGTCATAACAGTCGGACTATCGGGCAACGTTCCCGAGCGCACGCTTGTGCGGATAGCGCGCGATCTTCGTGACAAGATCGAAGGCCTGAGTGGCGTACTCGATGTTGATATCGGCGGCGACCGTGAAGAATTGCTTGAGATCGTTGTCGACCCGATGATGTTAGAGACCTACGACATTTCCTTTGGCGACATTTCGAACACCGTTGCGCGCAACAATCGTTTGGTGGCTGCGGGCGCCTTGGAGTCCGTCGCTGGGCGCATGGTACTGAAAGTTCCGGGTGTCCTTGAGGACGTTCGGGACATTTTCAGCCTCCCGGTGAAGGTCGTCGATAACACGGTCGTGAAGTTTAGCGATGTCGCCACCATCCGGCGCACCTTCAAAGATCCGCAAGGTTTCGCGAGGGTTGATGGCGCCCCAGCTTTGGCCCTGGAGGTCAAGAAGCGTGTAGGCGCCAATATCGTTGAGACCATCGAAGAAGTCCGCGCTGTTGTCGCCGAGGAGCAGAAGAGCTGGCCACCCGGCATTGAGATCAGCTACATGCAGGACAAGTCGAAGCGAATCCGCGACATTCTGAGTGATCTCCAAAACAATGTCTTGGCCGCAATAGCGCTCGTGATGATTGTTATCGTCGCAGCGATCGGCGTCCGGCCCGCGATCCTCGTTGGCTTAGCGATTCCCGGATCGTTCCTGGCCGGAATCCTCGCCATCTCATGGATTGGACTCACGCTGAATATCGTCGTCTTGTTCAGCCTCATCCTTGTTATCGGAATGCTCGTGGATGGCGCAATCGTCACGACTGAGTTGGCCGACCGCAAGATGTTGGAAGGGCAAACCCCCAAGCAGGCCTATGCGGCGGCGGCCAAACGCATGGCATGGCCAATCACTGCGTCAACTGCAACAACCTTGGTCGTGTTCCTGCCGCTGCTGTTTTGGCCCGGACTTGTCGGCGAGTTCATGAAGTTCTTGCCCATCACCGTCCTATTGACGCTTGCCGCCTCGCTGGCCATGGCACTTATCTTCATCCCAGTCTTGGGAGGGATTATTGGCTCCGCCGACAAGAGCAATACCCACCTGTTGCGGGCTATTCAGGCGGCAGAAAACGGCGACCTCAATAAGATTGGCGGAATGGCGGGCGCGTATCTGAAGACGCTACGAGGCTTGCTCGCGCATCCTGCAAAGGTGCTTGGCGTCGCGGTAACGCTCCTCATCGGGACATACGTCGCCTTCGGCATGTTCGGGCGTGGCGTCGAGTTCTTTCCCGATGTCGACCAGGATGTCGGTCAGGTCCAAGTTCGCGCTCGCGGCGATCTTTCGGTCACGGAAATGGACGCCATTGTCCGCAAAATCGAAGCGCGCCTGCTGACAATGCCGTATTTCGATGCGGTCTATGCCAGAACTATCGGCTCGGGTGCGGGGCCGTCGCAAAACGAAATGGCCGAGGACGTCATCGGCGTCGTCCAGCTTGAAATGACGAATTGGCGCACGCGACCGCGTTCGCCCGTCGTTCTCCAAGAAGTGCGCGATCGCATCGCAGACATACCCGGTGTCATTCTCGAAGTGCGCAAAGAGGATTCCGGACCATCCGGAGGTAAGCCACTGGAGCTCCTGGTCACCTCTCGCGACCCGAAGAAGATAACCAAGGTCGTTGAAGATGTGCTTGCCCAAATGGATGAAATCGGCGGCTTTGTCGACATCCAAGATAGCCGGCCGCTCCCCGGTATCGAATGGAGACTCAAGGTTGATCGCGAACGAGCGGCGCGCCAAGGCGCGGACATCACGCTTGTCGGACAAGTCGTCAGCATGGTCACAAACGGCCTCTTCGTCGCTGAGTACCGGCCCGACGATGCCGACGAAGAAGTCGAAATACGCCTGCGCATGCCCTTCGCACAGCGAAGCCTTGAGCAACTCAACCGCCTGCGATTGACCACGCAAAAGGGTCAAGTCCCGATTGGCAATTTCGTTCGATTTGAACCTGCACAGAAGACTGGGTTTCTAAAACGCACCGACGCACGCCGATCACTCGACATTAAAGCCGATGTCGAGGAAGGGCTTCTTGTCGATGAACAGGTCCAGAAGCTAAAGGCTGCAGTGGCGAATATGGATATCGACCCAGCCGTAAACGTCCGCTTCAAGGGACAGGACGAGGACCAACGGGAGGCCGCGAACTTCCTGATTTCAGCTTTCTTTATCGCCATTTTCATGATGGTCGCGATACTCGTAACTCAGTTCAACAGTTTCTACCAAACGTTCCTTGTACTGAGCGCTATCCTATTCTCGACCGCCGGCGTGATGATCGGGTTACTCCTGACCAATCAGCCCCTCGGCATCGTGATGTGCGGTATTGGTATCATCGCGCTGGCCGGTATCGTTGTGAACAACAACATCGTTCTGATCGACACGTACAATCATCTGAGAGCTGAGGGTATTCCTGCGCAGGAAGCAATTTTGCGCACCGCGGCCCAACGCGTGCGTCCGGTTCTCCTGACCTCGATCACGACCGTCTTGGGCCTTCTTCCGATGGTCTTCGCGATCAGCATCAACATTATCGGACAGGACGTCTCCATTGGAGCACCTTCGACCCAGTGGTGGACGCAACTCTCCAGCTCCATCGCGGGCGGGTTGACGTTCGCGACGATCCTGACTCTCTTGTTGACCCCATGTCTTCTGATGCTGGGAGACAATGTATCGGTATGGTGGCGTGGGCGAGCGGAACGGCGGGCGCAGCGCGCGGCTCGTTCAAGCGGCGCGCAGCCGGCGGAATAGAACACGCTTACTCGGTCGCGGTGTCGCCTAGCCGAAGGCCGTCGGCTCAGCTTCTTTTGGCATCGCCTCGGCGCGGGACGGACTCGTGTTCAGGATCGCGGCGAGTTCATCGAGCGAAACGAGTATGTCATTTAGCGCTTCGACAACTTCCTCGGACGGCTCAGCCGTCGCCTCGTCGATAAACGAGTAATCCTCGAGAATGACGAGCGCTCGTTCGAGGTTGCCAATGATCACTTCGTTTTTCTTGATCTGACCTTGGATAGCGACCTCATGCCAATCAAGCACGCGCGCGACTAAATCGCCCTCGCCCTCTGCCTTTCGTTTGGCCCGTGCACGAAGCCTCACCAGCCGTTCGCCCGCGCGCTGCTGGTGCGCAACGCTGGCCTTTCGCGCCGCGATATCGTCCTGGATCGCCCGTTCGATCAAAGTGCCGATATCCAGCGCGGCTAAATCCTGTTCCGCATGAATTATGAGACCCAGCTTCTCGGCAATGATCTCGATGGCCCCGCCGTCAAGATTGTCGGGTTGCGGAAGTTCAACCTCACCCGTCTGGTCGTAATGAGCCCGGCGCCCCTCATCCGAGAGAACGGAGTAAGCAACAACAAGCTGATTGAAGGCCTCGTCAGTCCCCCCGCCGTCGGGGTGCGCCTTCTTGGCCTGCTTTCGGTATGCCTTATGGACCTCTTTGCGGCGTGCAGACCGCTTGATGCCCAAAATCTTATAAAGATCGATCACTCTAAGTCCCCCGCCGCGCCAGGAAGTGTCGCCCGCCCCTCCGGCCCCTCAGAGCAGGACGATCCTCTAAACGCAGCACTGAAACATTAACGACTCATGACGATTGTTTGTGTCTTGCTCATGGCATCTCTCGCATCGAGGCGCACGATGGCGCGCTGCCGAGTGCTCATTTCGCGGCTCAAACCAGAATCATAACGATGTTTAACGGCGCTGGTTCCAGGACTGGTAGCGGTCGAGCAAAGTTGGTAAGGCACTATGCCAATGATCCCTTATGCCACTGGGCGAAAAAAGCCTAATATCCGAGGCCCGGAGATTGGGGTCCAAGATCTTAGAACCACGGAAGAAATACACATGCCACGAGTACTAACACTTGCCGCACTCGCCTTAAGCGTTGGGCTGACGGGCCTGTCAACAACATCTGATGCCGAGCAGAAGGCAATGCCCAAGATGTTTCTGGACCCAGCAGTCCATGGCCTAAAGCGAATGGAGCCTCTGCAGCTGGGCGTCGATGGTGACTCCAGCGTAATGAGCCCGACCGAATATACGCTGAAGGCGGGTCAGGGCTACCGCTGGAAGATCAAGGCCTCTGACTTGAACGAGTATGCGCTCGTCATGCCAGAGTTCGTGCGCAATATTTGGATCCGCAAGATCGAGGTAGGAGAGCCCGAAGTCGAGATTAAGGTTGGCTCGTTCGAGGAGTTGGAGTTCGAGGATGGCGGGGAAGTCGAACTTTTCTTCGTCGCGGTGCGGCCTGGCACGTTCAAATTCGGCCCTCGTGGGCTCATGGAACGCGGAATGGTCGGCACAATCACCGTTGAGAGTCCCGATAGCCTGGATATCGCGCCTATGAAGCGCGGTCGCAAAGACGACGACGGGTAGTTGCCGTCCAGGCTCCATCAAGAACAGCGTCAAAAGTGCCTGCCCCCAAGTAGGGCGGGCACTTGTTCTTTAAGTAGTCGCAAAACTATCGGCCTGAGAACAGCAAAGGCGGAACTACACGCTAGAAACTATGACCCCAGCGTTGGGTCGCCCGCGCCTTGGTAACTTGGGCAGAATTCACGAGCGCGACCACGCAACCGCGCGACAGACTGCTTCCGGCTCTGTCCATGCATCGGCGCAATGCCGGGTCGTCGATAGCGTGAACGCTGCAAAAGCGCTTGTAGTCCGTTCGGCACGCGCCTTTGACGGTGCTCGAATACGCGCAGGCCGATGACGCAAACGCGGCAAGCGTTGCGCCAAACAAGATTGTGGATATGAGTCTCCCAAACATCAGCAATACTCCGGTTGGCTCGGCACCCCCGAAAGCGAGCTTCAAATTGGCGTAGACCGTATGAACACGCGATGAATGGGCGCTTTTCTCTGAGACTTAAGAACTTTCCAGAGGCTTGCGTCCGAACAGGCAATCGTCCCAACCAATCGAGAAGGACTCGGTTTCTAGGCGACGGATACGCCGAACTCATGCCAAGGTTGTACATCATGTTTTTTGGCGATTCGTCAGCACCCTCGTGACTGGGACAAACTATTGTATCTCTTTCTAGCCGCTATCCTCTTGCTGCTGCTTTTTGCGGCGTCGTTTGGCGGTCGCAGGACATTGGTTGCGTTTGCCTCTTCCACGCTGTCAGCGCTGCTCGTTATCGGCTGCGCGTTTGTCGCTACTGCCCGATCCTCTGGACCGCATTTCGTCGCGCTCGCGGGACAGACACCGAGTGTGCTTCGGCCGGTCGTTGAAGACCTTGCTTTCGCCGCGGAACAGACCGCGAAGTCCTTTTCGGAGATCCGCGAGCGCGAGTCTCTTGGGGACGCAGCTCCGACGCCTGCCACACCAAGTCCAAGCAACACCGACGGCGCCGCTGAGGATTGGCCCAATCTGACATGGCTCAATCCGCTGCACTGGTTCGGCTCAGAGGAAGACGGCAAACCCGACGTCGACGTCGCACCCGAGAGCAAATCACTGGCTGTTGGCACTGGCGCGCAGGAGCCTCAGCCGCTTGAAGAGGCAGCGCCTACCCCCGCCCCCGTCGCTCCACCTTATCGAATCGTGGCCGCCCCACCGCAGCAGGCTGGACCGGTTACCGCCCCACTACCCAAGCCCCCTACCGTGCCCATCAAATGGCTCACTGGGGCATCAGTCCCAGCGGGCACGGACCAGATTCTTTTGGCCGGAAAGAACTTATCAAGCACCGCGCTTGAAGATATTCAGGCCAGGTTGAGGCCCGACTCGGAGTCGGAGTCGATCGGCACTGGGAATTTTGCATTGAGTTTGAGCGTCGAAGGGCCGGACGGAGCGGCAATACCGAGCGCCTCCGTTCCTCCTGGGGCGCTCTTTTACCTCCAAGCCAAGGACTTCCCCGTTGGAACGCCAAAAAAATTTGGCGGCGCCATCTTGTCCTTCGCATACTCCCAGGACGGACGGCGCCGCACATCGATCATGTACCTGGCGGAGAACGCGCTTAATGGCGGTGGCCCGAACCCGCAATAAGATTGGGACCCCTATTCGGCGTTTGTGGGCTCTTCGACTTCCCTGGCCTTGCGAACCAGCTCGTTCAGCGACATCTGGCAGTAAGGGCGGAAGCCCGACTCGCCGCTGCGCGCCAAGATCTCAAAACTATCGTTCTTGTCCGCGATGGCCTGCCGTTTTAGACGCGCCTTGTTGAGTCCTTTGTCACGTCCAAGATAGTACTTCTCGATTACGGCTATTGCGGTGCTGGCCGTCTCGACATCCTCCTTTGTCAGCTGGGCCTGCCGCGCGCACTGCTCCACGATTTCGTACTCTGCGTAATAGTTTTTGAGCGACATCGATAGACTGATCGCTGCCCACGCTGGAACCGCCAACGCAACCGCGCCGGTCAAAACCACCCCGGACACACCAAAGTTGCCAGCTGCGAGCCGCATATTTTGTCTCCTGCATTCTAACTCTTCGTGCGCTTTCCCTTCGTAACGGAAGTTTTGCAGCCCAACAATGCCCAGAATGCGACAGTTTCGCGCCGAATTTGGGGAACGTGGGGATTGCCGTCTTCAGGTACCGTCACAGCCGTCTAGCGTGCACTCGCGACGGCAACTACGGCACGGCACGGCTGCTTGCCCTTTTGAGAATAGCTATGCGGGTAGCTCGGATCGAAGTAGGCCGAGTCCCCCTCATGGAGTTCGACAGCCTCTTTGTCAAAGGACAGCACCATCGTGCCTCGAATGACATAGATCAGCTCATCTCCTTGATGTCGGTGGGGCTCCGTTGGGGTTGCGCCTGGCTCAAAAGTCGCGAGATACGCATCCATCCGCCTGTCCGTCGCGGGAAAGTCGAGCGACTCGAACCAAAAGGTCGGCGCCGCGCCGTCGGTACGATTCGGCAGCCGCAGCCGATCGGAGCGCCGAACGATCGCGGCCTTCGGGCTCTCAGCGCCGTCCGCGAAAAAGTGCTCTAACCCGACGCCGAAGACCGTCGCGATCCGCATCAATGTCGGTAAAGTGGGGATCAGCTGCTCTGTCTCGATCTTGGACAACAGCCCTGCGGACATGCCCGTGTGGTCGCCCAGTCGCACAAGACTCAGATCCTTCTTCTTGCGCAATCTGCGGATCTTCGGACCAATCCCATATTGCTCAAGTCCCACTGTTTCGGCGGCCATTTCCATTGCAACGCTCCATTTTTCACCTGCGGTCAAATTCCCGCAATTAGTTTTTATCCTGATGCAAAACTTTTTGCACATCACGAAAACTTGTGTGGCGCGTGCGAAGGCGGTGGCGTTCAATGTGGCCAATGAAACGATCTGAGGACTCAAGAATCGTCATGAATGAGTGGATCCCGAAAAGGACGATCGGTTCGATCCCGCTGAATGGGCTGCGAACCTTTGAAGTTGTTGCTCGGTATATGTCGCTGAAGAGGGCTGCCGAGGAATTGAATGTCACACCTTCAGCCGTCAGTCACCGGCTGCGCGTCTTGGAGCGCATACTAGGTTGCAAACTAATACAGAGGCAGGGCTCGGAAATGTGCCTGACAGAGAACGGTCGCATGCTTGCGCCCGCTCTGGCTGAAGGGTTTGGAACGATTGTGTCCGCGGTCGGAAATCTGAGACCCGGCTAAAACATCGCCTTACCCGCTCGTGACAGAATAGGAGCCAGCCATGATCATATTGTCATCAGTGACTTTGCAGCGCGCCCTCGCCATCGCGATCCTGGTGGCGTCGAATGGGGTAACGGCTCCATTGTCTGCTGCCGATCAAAGCAAAGCCGTCATGATTGCGGCCCCGCTCTGGTCAGCGGAGGCAGTGACTGAAGGTTGGTTCCGCGAGCCGGTTGTGGAAAAGCGGAGCGAACTTGCCCCGCCATCCAAACTCGCGATCATCGCCTGCCGGGTTGACGCGAAGTCCCAGCGATCCATTGCTTCTGCCTCAAAAGACGTCGGACCAGACTGGCTTCTTCCATTGGAATGTATGCGGGTCATAGAGACCGTGACCGACGCGGCGTCAATCCAGAATTTATGGCTTCGCCAAATGACTCCCAGTCTTAACGAGTATGGCAACTGCGCCAAAGTTGCCATGACCTACGCGCCGGAATGGGAGGCGTCTCATCGCAACTGGCTGATCGTCAAAATCGGCTGCCCAACAAAGATTGTTGACGCTGACGGGCGGACGATTGGATGGCACATGCCCGAGTGCCAAGGCACCCTGCCCGGCACACCGTATCCTTTGCGCTGCCGCTTCGACCCCAGCGAAATTTAGGCGACGCGGCGCAACAACCAGCCTACAGCGGAATATTGTCGTGCTTCTTCCACGGATTTTCGATGTGCTTGTTGCGCAGCATTTGCAGCGCACGGCACACCCTTGAGCGCGTGTTCTGAGGCATGATCACTTCGTCGATATAGCCCCGCTCCGCAGCAACAAACGGATTGGCAAATCGCGCCTGATACTCGTCGATGCGCTTCTGGATCTTCTTCGGATTGTCTAGCTCGGATCGGTAGAGAATCTCAGCCGCGCCCTTCGCGCCCATCACAGCGATCTCGGCGGACGGCCACGCATAGTTCACATCGCCCCGAATATGCTTTGAGCTCATCACATCATAGGCGCCGCCATAGGCTTTGCGAGTAATGACGGTGACCTTGGGGACCGTCGCCTCGGTAAAGGCAAACAGAAGCTTGGCACCATGCTTGATGAGGCCGCCATATTCCTGATCCGTACCCGGTAGAAACCCTGGTACGTCCACGAAGGTCACGATCGGGATCGAGAAGCAATCGCAAAAACGCACGAAACGCGCAGCCTTCCGCGAGGCGTCCGAATCCAGAACGCCGGCCAGCACCATGGGCTGGTTGGCAACGATGCCAACCGTGCGCCCTTCCATACGGGCAAACCCAATCACGATATTGCGGGCGAAGGTCTCCTGCACTTCGAAGAAATCGCCCTCGTCCACGACCTTCTCGATCAGCTCTTTGATGTCGTAGGGCTTGTTTGGATTGTCGGGGATCAGCGTATTGAGCGAGATTTCCTCTCGGTCCCAGGGGTCGCGCGTCGGCAGCTCCGGCACGCCGGAGAGATTCGATGTGGGCAAGAAGTCCATGAGCCGCCGCATCTGCAGCAGCGCTTCGATGTCGTCGTCATAGGCGCCGTCGGCTATCGAGGACTTGGTGGTGTGCACGGATGCGCCGCCCAATTCCTCGGCGGTCACCTCCTCCTTGGTAACGGTTTTCACCACATCAGGCCCTGTGACGAACATGTAGGACGTATCGCGCACCATGAAGATAAAATCGGTCATGGCCGGCGAATAGACGTCGCCCCCCGCGCACGGCCCCATGATGACGCTGATCTGGGGAATGACACCGGAAGCTTGGACGTTCCTCGTAAACACCTCGCCATAGCCGCCGAGCGCCGCCACACCTTCCTGAATGCGCGCGCCGCCCGCGTCGAACAGACCAATGACCGGCGCGCGATTGCGCAGCGCCATATCTTGGATCTTGATCATCTTATTGGCATGCGCCTCGGACAATGAGCCGCCGAACACAGTGAAGTCCTTGGCGATGACATAAACGACGCGGCCGTTGATCGTGCCCCAGCCGGTCACAACGCCATCGCCTGGCACCTTGTTGTCCGCCATCCCGAAGTCGGCACAACGGTGCTCGACATACATGTCGAACTCTTCGAATGAGTTGTCGTCGAGAAGAAGCTGTAGCCGCTCCCGCGCAGTCAGCTTGCCACGCTTGTGCTGGGCGTCGATCCGCTTCTGACCGCCTCCCATCCTGGCCTTGGCACGGCGAAATTCCAGTTCTTCGATTACTTCCTTCATTCTCGGCGCTCTCCCAAAAACGTCCGCGGAACGGCCTAGACCGGCGCTCCCCGCTCAACATGACACATTGGCAAAAGTCCATAGCATGGGCCGGTAGTCAGGCAAATGGCGAAGGTCCGCCGCCCGGATCAAGAGTTCGACCCAATTAAGAGGGGCTTGTCTCTATCCCGCAACTCAAGCCCCTCAAGCTGCTCAAACGACTCAATAAAGCTCCAACAGCTTTGCCGCAGCATCGAAATCGCGTTTGCGGCTTTGCCGGCGCAGTTTGGCCTCTTCATCTTCCCCCCACTGGCTGATTTGCCAATCCTCATCCACGTGCGCGGCGTTCCAGGCAGCCTCGGGCGAGAGCTGCGCTCGGGCGACAGCCAATGGCAGAAGAGCTGAACCCGTCAACGTCGTCATCACGTGAAGAGCAGCCAGTCGGAAGGCGTCCAGCGGCTCGATTTCAGCCCGCAAGGCCGCAAGTGAAGTTTCCGGCTGTGGGACATGCATCACGCCCTCCGCGAGGCTCAAAGGCGCGCCAAGCGACCCTGCCGCCCAGGACAGTACCGGATCCCAGGCCTGGTTCTGGAGTGCCAGAAGGCCCTCGGGTCCGCTCGCGCGGTAACACAAGAGATCCGAGCCCGCATGGGCCAAAATATCGTCGACAACGGACTTTTCCTGGCCCCTCACACCGTCAATGGCCGAGTTAATGAGCTTGGTTAGGGGCATGGTGTGGGGGTCGACTTCCTCCCCCTGCCCGCGCCATTCGTCCGCGATGGCCTCGGCCAGGCCCGCACTCGGGACGGCGAGCTGCGCTTTGCCCGGTGTGCGCACAGGGCGCCCATCCAGCAGAATGGCCGCAAGACCTGCCTCGTCCGCTACGGTCACGTCAGTGTAGAAGCGTTTGGGCAGCTTCGGCTTCTCGTAATCTGAGGAGATCGTTTTCTCTCGATCGTTCACGCAATCATCCAGAACTTCGTGACGTTGTTGGAGCTAGCCGCAAATGTCGTCGTCTTCGTCTATATCGCCACCCTTGGGCGAAAATCCGAAGGCCGCGAAGGCCGCCTCCATATGCGGCGGCAGAGGTGCGGTCACATCGACGACACCCTCGCCGCTCGGATGGGGAAAACTGATTCGCCTGGCATGAAGATGCAAGCGCCGCTCGAGCCCCTGTGGCTGCTCCGTGCCGCTTGGATATTTCGTATCGCCAAGTATCGGGTGGCCCAGAATAGACATGTGGGCGCGCAGTTGATGCTGACGCCCGGTCACGGGCTTGAGCGACATCAGGGCCACTTGCCGCGCGGCCCGATCGATCACTGCATAATGTGTCACGGCAGATTGGGCCTTGTCCTGCTCACCAGGGCGTGCCTTGCGCACCCGGTCGCCATCTGGCGTCGCCGCCTTCACCAACGCCGCATCGATCTTACCTTGGGGAGGCTTTGGCACACCGTGTACCAAAGCCCAATAAATCTTTCGCACGGAGCGCGTTTGAAATGCCTTGCCGAGCTTGGCAGCCACACTGCGCTTCTTGGCAATCACCAACACGCCGGATGTGTCCCTATCCAAGCGGTGCACGAGCCGCGGCCGTGTCTCCGGACGGTCGCTCATGCCCTCGAGCAGTCGGTCGATATGGCGGGCCGTTTTGGTGCCGCCTTGCACGGCAAGGCCCGATGGCTTGTTGAGGATCAGTAGATCGTCGTCCTCGTAGAGTGTGATGGATCTGAGTAAGGCTCTATCCGCCTTGGAGAGCGGCTTCGGGCTGCCGCTTGGCGATGGCGCCTCTGGCAGCGGCGGAACACGGACACTCTGACCGGCCTGGAGGCGCGTACTCGCCTTCGCTCGCCCGCCATCGACGCGCACCTGACCCGTGCGCAGCAATTTCTCAAGCCGGCTATGGGGCACTTGAGCGTAATGGGTCTTGAACCATCGGTCCACGCGCATGCCATCTTCGTCATTCGTGACGCTTCTTGTTTCAACGGGAGCCATCGCTATCTCCGGCGCATGGCTAAAGTGCACGCACAAGCGCCAGCCCCGCGAACAGTGCGGCAACTGAAATGAAAACGGAAGCGGTGAAGTAAAGGCCGGCGCCCAGGTAGTCGTTCCGAGCTAGAAGGTTCGCGAAGTCCGCCGAGAACGATGAGAATGTCGTGAAACCGCCAAGCACGCCGAGCGCCAGAAACGCGCGCAAATCTTGATGCACCGTCCAGCGGAGGGCCATGAGCTCAATCAGCATGCCCATGAGAAAACATCCCAGGATGTTGGCCGTAAGCGTAGCCCAGGGAAAACCGAATCCGAAAAGACGCCCCATACCCAGCCCGAGCAGATAGCGCGCAGAGGCCCCGATGGCACCTCCAGCAGCCACGCTTAAGAGAGTGCTCACCTACCCCTCCTCTCTCCGCTCTGTACGGATCGCAGCCCAGCGTTCCAGGCGCTCCTTGACTTCCGCCTCATAGCCCCGGCCAGTAGGCGTATAGAAGTGCTGACGGTCCATGGCTTCCGGGAAGTAGTTCTGACCAGAAAAAGCTTCCGCATCGTTATGGTCATAGGCGTAACCCGCTCCATAGCCCTCCTGCTCCATCAGCTTGGTCGGAGCATTGAGAATGTGTTTTGGCGGAAGCAAAGAGCCGCTCTCCTTGGCAACACGCGCCGAGGCTTTGAAAGCCGCATACGCAGCATTCGATTTGGGCGCGGTAGCAAGATAGACGGTCGCTTGGGCCAGAGCGATTTCGCCCTCGGGAGTGCCCAGAAAATCGTAGGCGTCCTTTGCAGCATTCGCCTGCAACAACGCCGCAGGATCCGCCATGCCAATATCTTCTACCGCCATGCGTACAAGACGCCTTGCAATATAGAGTGGGTCCTCACCGCCCGCCAGCATGCGCGCCAGCCAGTATAAGGCAGCGTCCGGATCCGAACCCCGAACGGATTTATGCAGTGCACTGATAAGGTTGTAATGACCGTCTTGGCTCTTGTCGTAGATGGGAGCACGCCGCTGGACGAGTTCGGCGAGTCCTGCCCTATTTACGATGGTCTTCGAGCCAACGGGGACGGACAGAAACACATCTTCAACGAGATTGATGAGCCCTCGCCCATCGCCATCGGCCATAGAAATTAAGGTTTGCCGTGCGTCGTCGTCGAGCGGGAGTTTCCGTGCCTCGTGTTCCTCCGCCCTTTGGATCAAGGCCTCAAGCGCCTCATCGACCAGGCGCTTGAACGTCAAAACGCTCGCGCGGGAAAGCAATGCCGAGTTCAGCTCGAAAGATGGATTCTCCGTGGTCGCGCCAACCAGCACGATGGTCCCGTCTTCCATATGAGGCAGAAAGGCATCCTGCTGCGAGCGGTTGAAGCGGTGGATCTCGTCGATAAAGAGCAGCGTGCCATGTCCTGCTTCGCGCTTGGCTCTCGCCGCATCAAAAACTTTCCGCAAGTCCGCGACACCGGACTGGATCGCAGAGAGCTGCTCGAAGTGAAGATCGGTAACCTCCGCAAGCAACCGAGCGACGGTCGTCTTACCCGTTCCAGGCGGCCCCCAGAAAATCACCGATGTGAGACGCCCGGCCCGAACCATACGACCCAGCAGCCCGTCGCCTAGAAGATGATCCTGGCCGATGACTTCGTCCAGCGTCTGCGGACGCAACCGGTCAGCTAACGGACGGGGAGCGGTTTCGGCAAGCCCCGCCGCCTCAAAGAGGTTCGCAGCGCCCTTCCCCGTCGCGTTTGCCATTGTTTAGCCTCGCACCGTTAGATCGAAGACTTTGCCGCCTCGTTCGATGGCAAGACGCCAGCGGTCCGTTCTAAATTGGAGTAGGACTGTCAATTGCTTCACAGACTCA
Source organism: Methyloceanibacter sp. (assembly GCF_058506495.1). Lineage (NCBI taxonomy): Bacteria > Pseudomonadati > Pseudomonadota > Alphaproteobacteria > Hyphomicrobiales > Hyphomicrobiaceae > Methyloceanibacter > Methyloceanibacter sp. The sequence continues at coordinate 19,110 of NZ_JBZMXT010000023.1, forward strand.
ACCTCCTGGTCGTTGACGCCGACAACAATGTCACCGCGACGCAGACCAAGCCGCCCAGCATTGGAACGGCGCTCGACTTTCATGACAACAACACCGCTTCCACCATCGTCATCCAAGCCCAGCTCCGTTGACACGGCCGGAGATAGATTGGCGACGCGACTTCCTGCGAACGGGTGTGGACCCGTTAGATCCCGTGCGTCACGCGGCGGATCCTCAAGCGGAACAACCGTCGTCATTGTTGTGCGGAAGCGCTTTCCTTCGCGAAAAAAACTGAGCTCTACAGTGTTACCGACACCAGTCGTAACAAACCTATACTCAAGCGCCTCTGGATCCTGAATATCCTTACCATCGAAACTAACGATGACGTCGCCGACTTCTAGCCCAGCACCCTTAGCGGGGCCTCTCTCATGGATCCGCGTGACGATCGCGCCAGCCGGCCGCTCCAGACCAATAGACTCAGCTAGGTCTGAGGTTAGCGGCTGCAGCGAAGCGCCGAGCCAGGGGCGTTGCACCTTGCCGCCTTCGAGCGCGGATTGAACAACCACTTGCACCATGTTGGACGGAATCGCGAATCCGATCCCGTGAGATCCACCGCTCCTCGAAAAGATGGCAGTGTTAATGCCGACAAGCCGCCCATCCATGTCGACCAGCGCCCCACCGGAGTTGCCAGGGTTGATGGCGGCATCTGTTTGAATAAAGAACTGGTAGTCTGAGATACCTACCTTTGTTCGTGCCAATGCTGAGACAATGCCGCTTGTAACTGTTTGCCCAACGCCGAAGGGGTCTCCAATCGCGAGCACCAGATCGCCAACCTCAAGCCCATCTGAGTTTGCGAACTGAATTGCCGGGAACGTGGCGCCGTCACCATCCAGGCGCAGTACTGCCAAATCGGTCTGTTCGTCTTTCAAGATCAGCGTGGCCCGGAACTCGCGCCCGTCGCTCAAGGCAACGGTGATCTCCGACTCTCCGCCGCTGCGGATTACATGGTAGTTGGTGACCACAACGCCTTCGGTGCTAACCAACACACCGGATCCGAGCGAGTTCTGAACCCGCTCTCGCGGCACGCCGAATTGCTGACCGAAGAAACGTCGGAAAATGGGATCATTGAAAAATGGCGAGACGGATTGCTTAATCCTGTGACGGACGTAGACGTTCACGACGGTAGGCGCCGCGCGCTTCACCACGGGAGCAAAGGACTGCTTGATCGCCGCCGCGCTCTTCGGCACGACCCTGGTCACAACTTCGTCCTGCGCTGAGGCGCTTCCCGGTACGCCAAGACAGAATACCGCCGCAAAAAAGCTAAGTTTGCAAAGTCTTCTCAGCAAATTATCCAAACGTGTCATCTTTCGCTCTGCTAATGAATTTGAAGAGGATGGAACGCATACCTTGGCGGGAGCAAGACACCACAACCGTCTTACAAAGAAAACAGGTCTTCTTACGGCGACTAGCGACGCAATTCCCACCCAAGAAGCTGAAAAACCGACCGAGCGTAACTGCCCGCAGCCGGTTGCCGACGGACCCTTTTTAACTAAGATGCCGCAACGGTGAAGGCCTTCGCCGTCAATAAATTAGGAATGATTGGAGAGAGACGTATGCGTATTGTCCAAACATTTTTGGCCGCGCTGGCGGCTACGATAATGGTCGGCGCCGCAGCACAAGCCGCGGAAGTCAAGAAGCAGGTGGAAGCTCCTGGTACGCCCGAAAGTGTTTGGGCCATGGTTGGCGACTTCTGCGCGATCAAGGACTGGCACCCGGCGGTCGCTGAGTGCGAGGAATTCGAAGAAGGTGGCGAGACATTTCGCACACTCACCCTGGGTGACGGCGGCAAGATCAAAGAACGGCTGACCGATTCCGGCGACACGAGCTATAGCTACGAGATCATCGAAAGCCCACTTCCGGTGAAGAACTACTCCGCGAGATTCGAAGTCAACAAGGATGATGATGAGAACACCGTTGAGATCGAGTGGGAGGCCAAGTTCGATCCCGCTGACGGTGTCGAGGAAGCTAAGGCCGTTGAGGTCATCACCGGTGTCTTCGAAGCAGGGGTTAAGAGCGTTCGCGAGAAGGCCGCGGCTGCCAACTAACGGCCGGAGTCGATCACGGATCGGCTCGTCTATTTTTGCCTGATAAACAATACAGGCGCATCGCCAAGCGGTGCGCCTGATAATTTCTCGACGGGTGCAGAGAGCCCGTGTCCTATTCTTACGCGGCGACGGGCTCGCCTTCTTCCTCAAGCTCTTGGGACGGACCAGAGTCCTGGCCGCGCGCGTCCTCGTCGCGGTCAACAAACTCGATCACAGCCATTGGCGCTGAATCCCCGAATCGGAAGCCGGCTTTGAGTACACGGGTGTACCCGCCCGGACGCTCCGCATACCGCGGTCCAAGCGTCTCGAACAACTTGGCAACCATATCCTCATCGCGAATGCGCGCGAACGCCTGGCGGCGCGCATGAAGGTCGCCGCGTTTTGCAAGCGTGATCAGCTGATCGGCTATGCGACGCAGTTCTTTCGCCTTCGGCAATGTCGTCACGATCTGCTCATGCTTGATGAGCGCGGATGCCATGTTCGCAAACAGCGAACTCCGATGCGTTGACGTCCGGTTTAGCTTCCGGCCTGCCTTGCGGTGTCGCATTGACTTATCCTCTTTCGACGCTGGTCACACCCGCCCGCGCAGTGCGGAAACAGCGGCTAGTAATGATCTTCGAAGCGCTTGGCGAGCTCTTCGATGTTTTCCGGCGGCCAATCCGGCACATCCATGCCCAGGTGCAGGCCCATGGAGGCCAGGACCTCCTTGATTTCATTCAGCGACTTGCGGCCGAAGTTCGGCGTGCGGAGCATCTCCGCTTCGGTCTTCTGAATGAGGTCGCCGATGTAAACGATATTGTCGTTCTTCAGGCAGTTCGCCGAGCGAACCGATAGCTCCAACTCATCGACCTTCTTCAACAGCGCGGCATTGAAGACCAGCTCTGGCTGTTGCGGGAAGGTCTGCTCTTTCTTCGGCTCTTCGAAATTGACGAAGACCGATAGCTGATCCTGAATGATGCGGGCCGCGAGCGCGACCGTGTCCTCAGGGCGCACAGAACCATCCGTCTCGATATTCATCGTCAGCTTGTCGTAGTCGAGGATCTGCCCTTCACGAGTGTTCTCAACGCGATAGGAGACCTTACGCACGGGGCTGAACAAAGAGTCCACGGGGATGAACCCGATCGGGGCATCGTCCGGGCGGTTGCGCTCAGCCGGCACATAGCCTTTTCCGGACGCAGAGGTGAACTCCATATGGATGGCTGCACCCTCATCCAACGTACAGATCACGTGATCCGGATTAAGGATCTCAACCTCCGAGCCGCCTTGGATGTCACCGGCCGTTGCGATCCCCGGTCCTTCTTTCTGAAGAACCATGCGCTTGATGCCTTCAGAGTGCTGGTTGACCGCAACTTCCTTGATGTTCAGGACAATGTTGGTCACGTCCTCGCGCACACCGGGGATGGACGAAAACTCGTGTAGCACACCGTCGATATGCACCGATGTGATCGCAGCGCCTTGGAGCGATGAGAGGAGTACACGGCGCAATGCATTGCCGAGAGTCAGACCGAAACCACGCTCAAGCGGCTCGGCAACAATCGTTGCATACCTGTCGGGATCGCGACCCGCGGTGATGTTCAGTTTGGTGGGCTTGATGAGATCTTGCCAGTTCTTTTGCAGCACCGGTGTCGCCCTTTCTTGATCGTTGCGTGGAGCCTCCGGCTCCGGAATACGAATATCGTCGTCCAGCATCGTCTCTAGGATTGCCTTTTCGTCTTAGACGCGGCGGCGCTTGCGCGGCCGACAGCCGTTGTGCGGAATGGGCGTCACATCCCGAATGGAAATGATGTTGAAGCCCGACGCTTGCAACGCACGTAACGCGGACTCACGGCCAGATCCTGGGCCTCGAACCTCAATCTCAAGGTTTTTCATGCCGTGCTCGGATGCCTTCTTTCCAGCATCTTCAGCCGCTACCTGAGCTGCGTAAGGGGTCGATTTGCGTGACCCCTTAAATCCCATTGCACCCGCCGAAGACCAAGAAATCGCATTTCCTTGCGCATCGGTGATGGTGATCATGGTGTTATTGAAACTTGCATGCACATGAGCCACGCCAGACGTGATATTCTTTCGTTCCCGACGGCGGACCCGTGCTTTTTCCTTTGCCATGCTCTATTCCCGCGAATTCCAGTGAGTGGCGGCGGCAGCAACGCAAACGCGCCGTGCCACGCGTTCGGAGTAGCTCTACTTCTTCTTACCTGCGATCGGCTTCGCCGGCCCTTTACGCGTGCGCGCGTTGGTATGTGTACGCTGTCCGCGTACCGGCAGACCACGGCGGTGCCGCAAGCCGCGATAGCACCCTAAGTCCATAAGACGCTTGACATTCATCGACACTTCACGCCGAAGATCTCCCTCGACCACGTAATCGCGGTCGATGGTCTCCCGAATCTGGATTACCTCGGATTCCGTGAGTTCATTCACCCTCCGCTCGGAAGGAATAGAAACTTTTTTACAGATTTCCTTGGCAAAGGCATCGCCGATTCCATGGATATAGGTCAGCGCGATCTCGACCCGCTTGTTGGTCGGAATGTTCACGCCTGCAATTCGGGCCACTTCGTCGCCTCCTTAAACAGCACACGCCAACGTGCTAAAACAAAACCAAATTCGCCGATTGAAACACAAAAAAACCGACCTCGGACAGGCAGTGCCCTCCGGGTCCGGTCAATCCATCAAGCCATGGAACGCGACTATGTAGCGATTCCGCTTGACAAGGTCAACTGGCCCGCAGAGCCGAAAACCCTGGATTACTGCCTATTCTACGTCCAGTGCTTGATCTATCTCTTTCTGAACCGTCGAAATATCGGCCATGCCATCGACGGTCCTGACCTTACCTTGCGCTGTATAATACCCCACAAGCGGCTTTGTCTGATCGTGATATGCCTTCAGTCGTTCCCGCACCACTTCCTCGGTGTCGTCTTTGCGCCGTTTGAATTCTGTTGAACCACAACGGTCGCAGACGCCTTCTACTTTCGGCTTCTTGAATTCCGTGTGGTAGCCCTCACCACAATTTGCGCAGGTATAGCGTCCCGTAATCCGGCCCACGAGCACATCGTCCTGGACATCGATGACGACAACTCGGTCGACCGCGTCCCCGCGTGACTGCAGGAGTTCATCCAACGCTTCAGCTTGACCAATGGTGCGCGGAAAGCCGTCGAGAATGAATCCCGCGCCGCCCTCGTCCTGATCCATCCTCTCGGAAATCAGGCCAATGACAAGCTCATCTGGGACCAGTTCACCCCGCTCCATGATACCGCCAGCCTGCTGGCCAAGCTTTGTGCCAGCCGCGACCGCGGCGCGCAGCATGTCGCCCGTCGAGAGCTGCACCAACCCGCGCATATCCTCTAGCCGCTTGGCTTGAGTCCCCTTTCCTGCGCCTGGCGCGCCCAGCATCACCAAGTTCATCTTCGCCGTCCTCTCAGCTTCGCCTTCTTGATGAGGCCTTCATATTGATGGGCAAGAAGGTGACTCTGAACTTGAGCCACTGTGTCCATAGTCACGCTAACGACAATGAGGAGCGAGGTGCCGCCGAAGTAGAACGGAACGCCCCACTCAGCGATAAGGATTTCTGGAAGCACACAAACCGCGGCGAGGTAGATTGCGCCGACCACTGTGATCCGTGTGAGAACGTAATCAATGTATTCTGCGGTGCGTTCCCCGGGTCGGATGCCGGGGAGGAAGCCGCCATACTTCTTGAGGTTATCGGCAGTGTCCTTAGGATTGAAGACAATCGCCGTATAGAAGAACGCAAAGAAGACGATCAAAGAAACATAGATCAGGATGTAAAGCGGCTGCCCGCGGCCGAGCATCGCCGTTATGGTATTCAGCCACTCGGGGCCCTGACCGGCCGAGAAATTGGCCACCGTGATCGGTAGAAGAAGTAGCGAGGATGCAAAGATTGGCGGGATGACGCCGGCCGTATTCAGCTTCAGAGGCAGATGCGATGCATCGCCCTGGAACATCTTATTGCCGACCTGCCGTTTCGGATACTGCACCAGCAAACGCCGCTGAGCCCGCTCCATGAAAACGATGAAGCCAATCACGATGGCGCCAAAGACGAATAGCGCGATGATCAGACCAACAGACAGCGCACCCTGGCGGCCAAGTTCCAGCGTTCCAATCAATGCCGACGGAAGCTCCGCGACGATACCGGCGTAAATGATCAACGAAATGCCATTGCCGACGCCGCGTGCGGTGATCTGCTCGCCGAGCCACATAAGGAAGATCGTGCCGCCGACCAGCGTTATTACGGTCGTGATGCGGAAGAACCAACCCGGGTCGGTAACAATGTTGCCAGCGCCCTCGAGGCCAACGGCAATGCCGTAGCCTTGAAGCGCGGCCAACAGAACCGTGCCGTAGCGGGTGTACTGGTTGAGCTGACGACGTCCTTGCTCACCCTCCTTTTTCAGCTGTTCCAGCGTTGGCGAGACAGTCGTCAAAAGCTGAATGATAATCGACGCCGAGATGTACGGCATGATGTTGAGCGCGAAGATCGCCATGCGTCCGACAGCGCCGCCGGAGAACATGTTGAACATGCCCAAAATACCGGATTGCTGCTGCCTGAAGACGTCGGCGAGTGCGTCAGGATTGATTCCCGGTATCGGAATGTAGGTTCCAAGCCGGTAGATCACGAGCGCGATCAGCGTGAACATGATGCGCTTCTTGAGTTCGTCGGCCTTCGCAAACGCCGCGAAATTCAAGTTTGAAGCGAGCTGTTCTGCCGCAGAAGCCATTGGCGCTCTTTCCTCTTGCAAGACAGTGGGGCAGTACTCCTCGGCGACCAGCCCATCGTGTCTTGAATTGTGCTAGTCTGACGTGTGCTTTTTTGCTGAGGATTTCTTCGTTGCCGCCCTCTTGGGCGCGGACTTCTTCGCAGCAGCCTTCTTTGGCGAAGCCTCGCCATCCTGCTTGGCCGAGCGTTTCGGCATGGGGGTCAGAGTGACGGTTCCGCCTGCAGCTTCGACGGCCTTGACAGCACCGCTCGACGCACCGGTGACCTCGAAGGACACTTTGGACTTCAGCTCGCCCCGGCCAAGCAGACGGACACCATCACGGGCACGACGGACAACCCCAGCATCAATCAAGGCCTGCACCGTCACAGGCTTGGACGCATCAAGCTTCTTGTCGTCAATCGCCGTCTGGATACGCCCGACATTCACTTCATTGAAGTGTTTCGCAAACTTGTTGTTGAAGCCACGCTTCGGCAGGCGCATGTGAATTGGCATTTGCCCGCCCTCGAAGCCTTTGATGGCCACGCCGGAACGCGATTTCTGGCCCTTTTGGCCTCGGCCCGACGTTTTGCCCAGACCGGAGCCTAGACCGCGCCCAACACGCTTCTTCGACGTTGTCGCGCCAGGAAGGTCGCGAAGATCGTTTAGTCGCATCTCACCAATCCTTAGGCTCCGGCCTCTTCCTCGACGATGCGCACCAAGTGGCTTACCTTAGCCACCATGCCGCGCACTTCCGGGGTGTCGACCAGTGTCCGCCGTTTGTGCATCTTATTCAGGCCGAGCCCGATTAAGGTCGCGCGCTGCGCGCCGGGGCGCCGGATCGGACTTCCGATCTGCTCCACAACGATTGTCTTCTTGATCTCGGCCATTGTCTCTAACCTCGTCTTCTCAGGTGCCTAGGCTTGCGCTTCGGCTCCGTCGCCTGCCTGATCACGGCGGCGCGATACGATTTCGCTGACCTTTTTGCCGCGCCGTGCTGCAACGCCGCGGGGGCTGTCCTCGTGGCGCAGCGCGTCGAACGTAGCCCGCACCATGTTGTACGGGTTCGAGCTGCCGAGCGACTTCGCGACCACGTCTTGAATGCCAAGTGTCTCGAACACGGCGCGCATTGGGCCGCCCGCGATGATTCCGGTGCCTGGTGGCGCCGCACGCAAGATCACCTTGCCGGCTCCGTGCCGCCCGCGCACGTCGTGATGCAAAGTCCTGCCCTCGCGTAGCGGCACCTTAACGAGGTTACGCTTCGCCGACTCGGTTGCCTTGCGGATCGCCTCAGGCACCTCACGCGCTTTGCCGTGGCCGAAGCCGACGCGGCCCTTCTGGTCTCCAACGACGACCAGCGCAGCAAAACCAAAGCGCCGTCCGCCCTTCACCACTTTGGCGACGCGGTTGATATGAACGAGCTTATCGACGAATTCGTTATCGCGATCGTCGCGCTCTCTACCCTGCTGGCCTCGTGCCACGGTCGATCCTTTCCGAATGCCTTAAAAGTTGAGACCCGCCTCACGGGCCGCGTCTGCGAGCGCCTTGATACGCCCATGATAAATATATGATCCGCGGTCGAAGACGACGTCCTTGACCCCGGCCTTTACCGCCCGCTCCGCAACTAGCTTACCGACAGCTTCCGCTGCCGCCGTATCGCTGCCCTTCGGGAGCGCGCCTTTAAGGTCTTTATCGAGGCTCGATGCAAACGCGAGTGTCGTGCCCACACGATCGTCGATAACCTGCGCGTAGATATGCTTCGACGAACGGAACACCGACAGACGCGCTCGTCCGTTGGCCGCCCGCTTCAGCGAATGCCGCACGCGGCGCGCGCGCCGCGAAGTGCTGTTGTTCACCGTACCCATCTTCAATCCCGCTACTTCTTCTTGCCTTCCTTACGGAAAATGTACTCGCCGGCATATTTCACGCCCTTGCCCTTGTAAGGCTCCGGCGGACGGTAACGGCGGATTTCAGCAGCAACTTGGCCAACCAACTGCTTGTCGATGCCGCTGACCACAATTTCGGTCGGCTTCGAACACTTGACCTCGATGCCCTTGGGGATCTCGAAGTCAACGTCGTGGCTGAAACCCAGCTGCAACTGCAGCGTTTGACCTTTCATTGCCGCGCGATACCCAACACCGTTGATCTCCAGCGTCTTCGAGAACCCTTCTGTCACACCTGTGACGAGGTTGGCGACGAGCGTGCGCGACATTCCCCACATCGCGCGCGCGTCCTTGTTGTCCTCGCGCATGCCGAGTTCAATCCCGTTATCGCCCATCTTGGCGATAATCTGGTCGACCAGCACGTGGCTGAGTTCGCCCTTGGGCCCTTTGACCTTGACTTCCTGACCGTCCACAGAGGCGGTGACACCGCCAGGGAGAGAGACTGGTTTATTGCCGATGCGCGACATTGATCAAACCTTCGCTTCAAATGGCTCCGCTAGAATACACTGCAGAGAATCTCACCACCGACATTCTCGTTGCGCGCCTGCGAATCCGACATGACACCCTTCGGCGTCGAGAGAATTGACACACCAAGACCGTTCGCGACGGTCGGAAGATTTTTTACCGACGAGTACACGCGCCGACCCGGTGTAGACACGCGCTTGATGTCCTTGATCACCGGTTCTCCGTCAAAATATTTGAGCTCAATCTCAAATTCAGACTTGCCGCCGTTGTAGTCGACACGTGCGTAACCACGGATATAGCCCTCGTCAGCCAACACATCGAGCACGCGTTCGCGTAGCTTCGAGATTGGCGTGGAGACCTTATTCTTCCGCCGCATCTGCGCATTGCGGATGCGGGTCAGCATATCGCCGAGAGGATCGTTGATGTTCATCGAAGTCCTTACCAGCTTGACTTAACCATGCCCGGGATCAGCCCGTTGCTTGCAAGATCGCGCAGCGCAATGCGCGACATACGAAGTTTGCGGTAGTACCCGCGAGGCCGACCGGTGAGATCGCAACGGTTGTGAATGCGCGTCGGTGAAGCATTGCGCGGAATCTGCGCCAGTTTCAGTCGCGCTGCGAAACGCTCCTCTGCGGGGAACGACTCATCACGAGCGATCGCTTTAAGGCGAGCCCGACGAGCCTCGTACTTCTTAGCAAGGCGGCGGCGCTTTTTGTCCCGCTCGATCATGCTTGTCTTAGCCATTCAATCCTCCTATCGCAGCCAGCCCGTGCCTAACTACGGAACGGAAAGTTCAAACCCTTCAACAGCGCGCGCGCTTCATCGTCATTCGACGCTGTCGTGCACACGACGATGTCCATACCCAGCACGTCTTCCACTTTGTCGTAGTCGATCTCAGGGAAAACAATGTGCTCCTTCAGACCCATGGAATAATTGCCGCGCCCATCAAAACTCTTCGGATTAAGTCCTCGAAAATCGCGAACGCGCGGCAGCGCGATATTCACGAGCCGATCGATGAACTCGTACATCCTGTTCTTCCGCAGCGTCACCTTCACGCCGATCGGCATACCCTCGCGAAGTTTGAACGCGGCGATGGACTTGCGAGCCTTCGTGATAACCGGGCGCTGCCCTGCAATCAGCCCGAGGTCGTTGGCTGCGGACTTGACCTTCTTCGAGTCGCCCACGGCCTCACCAACCCCGATATTCAAAACCACCTTCTCTAGGCGGGGGATTTGCATGACATTCTTGTAGGCAAACTCGTTCTTGAGATCGCCCCGAATGACGTCGCGATACTGCTGTTTCAGTCGCGGTGTGTAGACTTGCTCAGCCATCGATGACCTCGCCCGAACGCTTGGCAAAACGCACCTTGCGTCCGTCCTTAAGAAATTTATAGCCAACCCGCGTGGGCTCCCCGTCCTTGGGGTCCTCAAGCGCGAGATTCGAAATATGGATCGGGGCTTCCTTGGTAATGATGCCCCCTTCCTGATTTGCCGTCTGCCGTTGGTGGCGACGCATTTGCGCCACGCCTTGGACGATGGCTCGGTGCTCGGATGGAATGACCTTCAGGACTTCGCCCTTCTTGCCTTTGTCCTTGCCCGTCAGGACCACAACGTGGTCGCCCTTTTTGATCTTCAAGCCCGCCATAATCACAGCACCTCCGGGGCGAGCGACACGATCTTCATGTGCTTCTTCGCCCGCAACTCACGCGTCACGGGGCCGAAGATACGCGTACCGACCGGCTCGCCCTGCGCGTTGACCAAAACCGCCGCGTTGCGATCAAAACGGATCAATGAACCGTCCTGACGCCGAACGCCTGTCGCGGTCCGAACGATGACGGCCTTCATGACCTGACCCTTTTTGACGCGGCCCCGCGGAATCGCTTCTTTAACGCTCACCACGATAGTGTCGCCGATCGACGCGTACTTCCGCTTCGAACCGCCAAGCACCTTGATGCACTGGACGCGCTTTGCGCCCGAGTTGTCGGCGACATCGAGATTGGTCTGCATCTGAATCATGGCATTCGCCCTTATTCAGGCCTTCATCGAGGCCCCTCGTTATTCGCCTTAGCTAGCTGCCTGCTCGCGCGGCAAGACCACCCAACATTTCTGTTTCGACATCGGCGCGCACTCCTCGATCGAAACCTTCTCGCCGACTTTGAACTCATTGTTCTCGTCGTGAGCGTGGTAGTTCTTGGAGCGACGGACCACTTTGTGAAAACGGGGATGCGTGAAGCGGCGCTCGACCTTGACCACAACGGTCTTGTCGCTCTTGTCGCTCACCACTGTCCCAATCAATACGCGTTTCGGCATCGTATCTACCTTTAAGCCTTCGCAGCTGCGCTCTTTTCGCGCGCAAGCGTCTTGACGCGCGCAATATCGCGACGCACCTGCCGTACCCGCGCCGTATTCTCAAGCTGCCCCGAGGCCGCTTGGAAGCGCAGGTTGAACTGCTCCTTCTTCAACTTGACCAGCTCATCATTGAGCTGATCGATCGTCATGTCGTTCACTTGGCTCGCCTTCATCGCTTAGCCCTCGATACGCGCCACAACGCGCGTCTTAACCGGCAACTTCGCTGCTGCCAGTCGCAACGCCTCGCGAGCCACGGGCTCGCCGACACCGTCGATCTCAAACATGATGCGGCCTGGCTTGACCTTCGCCGCCCAGAACTCCGGCGTACCCTTACCCTTACCCATGCGAACCTCTGTGGGTTTCTTAGACACAGGGACATCCGGGAAGATGCGGATCCAAACACGGCCGGCCCGCTTCATTTGACGCGTCATGGCGCGGCGGGCCGCCTCGATCTGCCGTGCGGTTACCCGCGCGGGCTCCTGGGCCTTCAGACCAAACGTTCCGAAGTTCAGCGAAGATCCTCCCTTAGCCGCACCCTTGATACGGCCCTTCTGCATCTTGCGGAACTTTGTGCGTTTCGGTGACAACATTGTCTCTAAGTCCTGCCTTTAGCGTTGCGCCCGCGCGGAGTCGCGCCGACCCCCAGAGCGTCCACCTTCTTGGGCCTCGAGGGCTTTGTTCTCTTGGGCCATGGGATCGTGCTCCATAATCTCGCCCTTGAAGATCCAAACCTTGATGCCGATAATTCCGTAGGCCGTCCGCCCGAGCGCGGTGCCGTAATCGATGTTGGCGCGGAGCGTATGAAGCGGCACACGTCCCTCACGGTACCATTCCATGCGCGCGATTTCCGCACCGCCAAGCCGGCCCGCACAATTGATACGAATGCCGAGTGCGCCCATGCGGATCGCAGATTGAACTGCGCGCTTCATCGCCCGACGGAACGCCACGCGACGCTCAAGCTGCTGTGCGATACCTTCTGCGACCAACGTGGCATCGATCTCGGGCTTGCGCACCTCAACGATATTCAGATGCACTTCGGAGTCCGTCATCGTTGCGAGTTCGCGGCGAAGCGTCTCGATATCCGCGCCCTTCTTACCAATCAGGATGCCCGGGCGCGCGGTATAGACCGTGACGCGGCACTTCTTATGTGGACGCTCAACGACAACCTTCGAAATGCCAGCCTGCTTGCGGGTCTTCAGGATGTGCTCGCGCATCTTGATGTCTTCGTGCAGCAGATCAGCATACTCGCCGCGCGAGGCAAACCAACGCGAGTCCCAAGTACGGTTGACCCCGAGCCTAAGCCCAATCGGATTGACTTTCTGTCCCATTAAGCAGGCTCCTCAACTTGACGTACGACCACGGTCATCTGCGAAAATGGCTTCAAGATCCGCGAAGCTCGGCCGCGCGCGCGCGCCTGAATGCGCTTCATCACGATGTTCTTGCCTACATAGGCTTCGGATACCACCAACGCATCAACGTCGAGGTCGTGATTGTTCTCTGCATTCGCGATCGCCGACTCCAGAGTCTTCTTGACGTCCCTGGCAATCCGCTTGCGCGAAAACGTGAGATCGGCAAGCGCGCGATCGACCTTCTTGCCCCGAATGAGCTGAGCCACGAGGTTCAGCTTTTGTGGGCTCACACGGATAAGACGGGTAACCGCCCTCGCCTCATTGTCCTTGAGCGTGCGCTCTTTCTGCAGCTTGCCCATGACTACTTGCCCTTCTTCGCTTTCCTGTCGGCGGCGTGACCGTAATAGGTCCGTGTCGGTGAGAACTCACCGAACTTGTGACCCACCATGTCTTCCGTCACCAAAACTGGGACGTGCTTCTGCCCGTTGTGGACCCCAAAGGTCAGCCCCACGAACTGCGGGAGAATTGTCGAGCGGCGAGACCACATCTTGATCACAGCGTTGGACCCACTCTCACGCGCCTTCTCGGCCTTCTTCAAGAGGTAGCCGTCGACGAACGGACCTTTCCAAATCGAACGTGCCACGTCTTATCCCTTCTTCTTCTTCATATGGCGGCTGCGCAGAATGTACTTGTCGCTCGCCTTGTTGGTACGGGTCCGCTTACCCTTGGTAGACTTGCCCCAAGGAGTGACCGGATGCCGGCCACCGGACGTCCGCCCTTCACCACCGCCATGCGGATGATCGATTGGGTTCATCGCCACGCCGCGCACCACGGGCTTGCGGCCCTTCCAGCGACTGCGGCCAGCCTTCGATAACGAAACGTTTGCATTGTCCGGGTTGGAGACCGCGCCTACCGTTGCCATGCAGGTCGCGGGAACCATGCGTGTCTCGCCAGAGTTTAGGCGCAGGATCGCATAGCCGGAGTCGCGGCCAACGAGTTGCACATAGGCGCCGGCAGCGCGGGCGATCTGACCGCCCTTACCCTGCTTCATCTCCACATTGTGGACAATCGTGCCAATGGGCATGCTCGCAAGCGGCATTGCATTGCCAGGCTTCACGTCAACTTTTTCGTCGGCGATCACCTTATCGCCCGGCGCCAGACGCTGTGGAGCCAGAATGTAGGAAAGCTCGCCGTCGTCGTACTTAATCAGCGCGATGAAGGCCGTGCGGTTCGGATCATACTCAAGCCGCTCGACCGTCGCCGAAACGCCCAGCTTTTTCCGCTTGAAGTCGACCTTGCGATAGGTGCGCTTATGACCGCCACCGCGGTGCCAGATCGAGACGCGTCCCGTATTGTTGCGGCCACCCGATTTGTTCAAACCCTCAGTGAGCGGCTTGACCGGCTTGCCCTTCCACAGATGGCTGCGGTCCACAAGCACCAGCTGGCGCTGGCTCGGCGTGGTCGGTTTGAATGTCTTCAACGCCATCGCGCTAGATCCCTGTCGTCACGTCGATCTTGTCGCCTTCGGCGAGCTTGACGACGGCCTTCTTCGTATCCTTCTGAGTGCCCTTAACGCCTCGAAAGAACTTGGTTTTGCCTTTGCGGGTCAGCGTGTTCACCGTCAG
>NZ_JBZMXT010000024.1:0-32064 GCF_058506495.1 Methyloceanibacter sp.
CGCGCGAGTCGCTGGGCTCCGGCCCACGCGATCATGGCAGCGTTGTCGGTGCAAAGTGTTGGGGGCGGCACCACGAGGCGAAAGCCACGCTCTGTGGCCACTTCGCTTAGTGCTTTCCGAAGCCGTGCGTTGGCGGCGACCCCGCCTGCCGCCACAAGCGTGAGAGGCGCGCGGTCCGACGCCGGATCCACGGAGAGGCACATTTCTCCGAATAGATCCATGGCTCGCTTCACACGGTCTCGGACCACATCGGCCACGGCGTCTTGGAAACTAGCACAGAGGTCGGCAATGTCTTGCTCGCCGAGCGGAGCGCGGCTCGTCGCTTCCTGGCGGAGCGCGGTCTTGAGTCCCGCGAGCGAGAAATGCAGTTCTTTGCGTCCCAGCATGGGGCGCGGGAGCGAGATAACGGGTTTGCCTCTTGCGGCCCAGCGCTCGACCTCTGGGCCACCCGGATAGCCGAGGCCCAAAAGTTTGGCGGCCTTATCGAAAGCTTCGCCCAGGGCATCGTCGAGCGTGGTTCCAAGTCGGGTGTAGGATCCGAAGTCGTTCACGACGATGAGCTGCGTATGGCCGCCCGACACGAGCAGCAACAGATAAGGGGGGCGAACGTCATCGGTGAGGCCGGGGCTGAGCGCATGCGCTTCAAGGTGATTGACGGCAATGAATGGCTTCTTGCACCCCAGCGCGATCGCCTTTGCTTCAGTGAGACCGACAATCACGCCACCAATCAGGCCCGGCCCTGCCGTGGCGGCTACCCCGTCCAAGTCGGAAAACGCGATCTGCGCCTCCGCCATGGCTTGCCTGATCGCTGGGTCCAGCAAGTCCACATGCGCACGCGCGGCAATCTCCGGCACCACGCCGCCATAGGCGGCGTGGAGGTCCAGTTGGGCCCGAACGATGTTGGAGAGAATCTCGCCGCTTCCATCCGCACGCAGGCGCACGACAGCGGCAGCGGTCTCATCACAGCTCGTTTCGATCCCGAGGAGCGTAAGCGGATTCCGGCTCATTTCTCCGGGAATAGCACACCGATCGGCTTCAGCAGTACTGTCACAATAGGAATAAGTATCGAACCGAGTATGAAGCCAAAAAGAGCATGGACGGTAGCAGTCATCGTCCACGTGATCGCACCGCCTGCGTCGCTGCCGATGAGCGCCGTCACAATCTGCGCCGTCGCTTCGTGCAGCCAAGAGATGTGAAGCGTGTGGAGGCTATGTTCCACGATGCTCCCACCCACCCAGAGCATGGCGATTGTGCCGATCGCTGAGATGACGTTCAGCACCGTCGGCATGGCCACGACCAACCCACGCCCAAACGAGCGCAAAAACTTAACGGGCGCTGCCTGGCTCATATGCAGTCCGATGTCGTCGACTTTGACCAGAAGCGCAACCACGCCATACACAACGACCGTGAAGAGGATTGCCACCACGGCCAAGACTGCTGCGCGGCTCCAAATGTCGTCGACTTCAATCGTTGACAACGCGATGGTCATAATCTCCGCCGAAAGAATGAAATCAGTTTTGATCGCGCCCTTGACCCGTTGCTCTTCAAGATGGGCCGCGTCGACGGTCTGTGTCGTCTCGTGCTTCGTGTCGTGATGACCTAAGGTCCAATGCCAGATTTTCTCGGCGCCTTCGAAACAAAGGTAACAGCCACCAAGAATAAGAAGTGGCGGGATAACCCAGGGCGCGAAGGCTTGAAGTAGAAGCAGCGCCGGCAACAGGATCACGAGCTTGCTCACGAAAGACCCGGCCGCGATCTTGCCGATCATGGGGAGTTCGCGAGCGGCTGCGATACCCGTGACATACTTGGGCGTCACGGCCGCATCGTCCACGACGACGCCGGCGGACTTGCTGGCGGCTTTCGTCGCGTGAGCCGCTATGTCGTCGACCTGCGCGGCCGCCATCTTGGCGATAGCGGCGACATCATCTAGCAGTGCGAGAAGGCCACTCATGGCTTTTGGTCTGACCCCCCAGACGTCCTCATCCTATTCGACATTGTAATACGCAACATGTCGGCTGCGCGACAGCCCACGCAGGCAGTCATCAGCAGCATGTTCGAGTTCGCCATGCTGCGTGCACAGAGTGCAAAGCTTGGCGCCGGGCAAAGGTTGAATAGAAATAGAGCCAAAACAGTTGAGTCAGGGACATTGAAGGGAGTCGCGAAACGGTCCAATAATAGGCTCCTTCCCGCCGTGAGCCACCCTCCCGGCACTTCGTAAATGCGAGGATTTTTCGCAACTTGCCTGCAACTCCCTTCATTGGCACCCGAGGCAGCCCGCTCGCGCTGTGGCAAGCGGAACACGTGCGCGATCGGCTAGCAGAACATCACGGTTCGGAGCGTGGCGCCGCCGACCTGAGTGTCATTTCGACGAGCGGTGACCGTATTTTGGACGCGCCGCTGGCCAATTTTGGCGGGAAAGGTCTCTTCACCAAGGAGATCGACGAGGCTTTGCTCCGAGGCGATATTGCGCTTGCGGTCCACTCCATGAAGGATCTGCCGACACAGCTTCCAGAAGGATTAAGCCTTTCAGCCGTGTTGCCGCGCGCCGACGTGCGGGATGCGTTTCTGAGTCCCGTCGCGGTTTCGCTCGAAGCGCTGCCCGAGGGTTCCGTGGTCGGAACGTCGTCTTTGCGCCGCGCCGCCCAGGTTAAACGCGCCCGGCCGGATCTGCGCGTTATCGACTTTCGAGGTAATGTTCAAACGCGGCTCCGAAAACTCTCAGAGGGCGTCGCCGATGCAACGCTCTTGGCCAAGGCGGGCCTTGACCGCCTTGAACTCAGCGATGCGGCCACGTCAGTCTTGCCCATTGGAGATATGCTGCCCGCCGTTGCGCAAGGTGCGATTGGCGTGGTCACGCGCGAAGGCGATGCCGACATGCGCGACCTGCTGCAGCCGTTAAACGATGCCGCTACAGAGACTGCCGTCACCTGCGAGCGTGCATTTCTTGCCGAGCTCGATGGCTCGTGCCGCACCCCCATCGCCGGGCTCGCTACGGTTGATGGTGAGGCCATCCATTTTCGTGGCTTGATTCTCTCGCCGGACGGCGCAGAGTGGCATGAAGTTGAGATAACTGGATCTATCGCTGAGGCGGATGCGCTTGGGCGACGAGCTGGCGAGGATGTGCGCACACGCGCCGGCCCAGCGTTTATCGAAAAGCTTGTGTGATGTGAACGATGCGTTTGCTCGTAACTAGGCCGGAGCCGGATGCGACCCGGGAAGTAGAGACGCTGATGGCGTTGGGGCATGACCCCGTGCGTGCCCCGCTCCTTGAGATCGAGTTTCTCGAAGATGTTCCGCTGAATCTGGACGGCGCACAGGCTATCGTCATAACAAGCCGGAATGCGCTGCGCGCGCTGGGGACGCACCCCGAGCGCGACAAGGCTGTGGCTCTTCCGATCTTTGCGGTTGGGGAGGCGACGGCCTGGGCTGCAAGGCAGCTGGGCTTCACCGAGGTCACGATCGGCCCTGGGACTGGCGCGGGCTTGCACCCTATTATTTGTCAGGAAGTCCATCCCAGCCATGGGCCGCTCGTGCATATCGGTGCCGAGAAGGTTGCTTTCGATCTGAGAGGTGCCCTTGAAAGTGATGGTATCGACCTTCGCCGGGTGGTGCTTTACCGGTCTCACCCGGTCGAGACTCTAAGTGAGGACGTCGTAGATGGGCTCAAGAGCGGAGACATTGAGGGCGCTCTTTTGTTGTCGCCTCGGACCGCTCGAGCCTTTGCAAGGCTTGTGCAACGCTATGGCCTCGTCACAGAGGTAAAAGGACTTGTTTGCTATTGTTTATCGAAGGCGATAGCAGAGGCGGTTGTGCCGTTGGGAGTCGAAGCATGCGTGCCCCAATTTGCGCGCGAGGAAGACCTTATTACGCTTTTGGAGTCTGGTGCGTGACAAGTAGGTCCGAGTGAGCGCGCCGTTTCGGTATGCTTCGACCTTGTGAAACTGGACACGTTGGCGACAACGCTGAGGTTATGATTCAATGAGTGGTACCTTCGACGAAGGAGGCGCAAGATCCGACTCCACCGGTAAGCGTCCGGTTCCGACGATCGAGGGAACGGCGACGGAGGTGTCTGTCGAACCTGGTGCCCAAGCCCCCCAAGACGACAGCGACTCCCCAGAAGGTCGCCTCGTTGAGACCGAGCAGGACGTCACGGCGGAGCACGACGCCGAGACAAACGACGTCAGTAGCCATGACGACGACCCGACTGTTGACGATCACGAGCCTCCAGATGCGGACGAGGACCAGGTCGCGACAAAGCCAGCCGACGAGGGGCGGTCTGGTGACCAGTCGTTTGTTAGCCGTGTCCTGGCCTGGTTTGCTGCGCTGTTCACCCACGCGCTCGCGGGCCTAGCGGGCGGCCTTGCGGTTCTAGCTGCCATCGCCTGGGGCTACCTGCCAATCGATGGTCTGCAAAACCGGGACGCGTTGAACGACATGCAGACCAGGATCGCCGCTCTCGAGGCCGCACCGAAGACGGCGGAAAACGCCGCAGCGATCGAGGGATTGAAGGCGCAATTGGCAGCACTGGAATCTGAAGCCAAAGACGAGAAGACGCTAGCCGTCGACTCCAATGAAGTAAGGACCCTTTCGACACAAGTGGCGCAGTTGGAAACGCGCCTTAAGTCGATGGCCGAGACCGCAGGCAGGGGGCGCTCCGTCGCCGACGCCGCAGCGATCAGCCGGCAGGTTGCTGAGGTTGAGAAGCGTCTCGACAGTCAAATGCAGCGCAAGATCCAGTCCGAGCTTCGAGCGGCGATCGCGCAGGGCGGGGCCGGATCCGTCGACAGCGGATCCGTTGATGCGCTGAAGACTGAGGTTGCCGATCTCAACGCAAAACTCAAAGCCTTAACGGCGGCGACAATGGACGGGAACGAGAGCACTTCTCTCAAGCCGGACGTCTCCGCGCTTCAGCGCCGACTAAATGAGATCGAAGCGACGCTTCCGTCCGTGTTGGACGCAGTCGATGAGGAGAAGGCTCAAACGCGTAAGGCAAATTCGGTTATTGCGTTTTCGGCTTTGCGCGATTCGGTGAACTCTGGGCGCCCTTATGCAACCGAGTTGACGACGATGAGCGCGTTATCGGGCGGCACGGAGCAGCTCAAGGCACTTGCCGAGCACGAGAACAGAGGCATTCCGACGGTGCCGATGCTGGCGTTGTCGTTCGCTAGTTTGCTTGAGAAAGCCCGTTCGGAGACAGGCGATGAGCCAGACCTTGTTAGTCGGCTTTTGGGGAGTGCGCAGTCGCTCGTGAAGGTGCGACGCATCGACGAACAGACCGACGGTACTGGACCAGATGCAGTCCTGTCGCGGGCCCAAGCAGAGTTGGAGGCTGGGAATCTCCGTGCCGCAGTGTTGGAAGTTGAGAAGCTTGAAGGGCCGCTCGCGCAGCTCTTCGGACCCTGGATTGACACTGCGCTCGTGCGTCTCGACGCGAACACTGCCTTGCAGCAGCTGCAAGAAGACCTACTTGTCTCCTTGGCTGGCAGCGATGGTGTTGCCGAGAAGGCGGACTCTGCGACGCAAGACGAAGAGATAGAATAGCCGATGACGCGAATTCTCTTTTTCACGCTCTTCGTCATCGCTGCGGCTCTGGGGCTTGCATGGCTTGCCGACAGGCCAGGCACAATTTCGATTGAGTGGCTCGGCTATCAGATTGAGACCAGCGCGTTTGTCGGCGTCGTTGCCGTTGCCCTCTTCGTCGCCACCTTGATCCTGATCTATTCGGTGCTGCGATATATTTGGACACGACCAGCAGCCGTTGCGGCGCATATGCGCCAACGCAAGCAGAAGCAGGGCTTTGATGCGCTGTCGCGCGGTCTCGTGGCAATCGGCGTCGGCGATCGCGCTCAGGCTCAGCGCTATGCGGGCGTGGCTCAGCGCGCGCTGCCACGAGAGCCGTTGACCGCATTGCTGAAGGCGCAGACCGCGCAGCTCAAAGGGGACGACGCCGCGGCGCGCCGAAGCTTCGAGGGGATGCTCGACAATCAAGACACGGAGCTACTCGGCGTGCGTGGCCTATTTCTCGAGGCCAAACGCGCCGGCGATGAAGCCGCCGCGCTGGTCCTTGCGCAAAAGGCCGTCGATCGAAACCCGAAGCTTGCCTGGGGCGTCAATGCGTTGTTCGATCTCCAAGCCCGAGAGGGCGACTGGGACCAAGCCTTGAATACACTGGCAATCGCCAGGCAGAACGGTCATGTGGATTCGCCAACTGCCAATCGGCGCCGTGCGGTACTGTTGACCGCCGAAGCGCGCGAGACTGAACACTCGGATCCCAACAAGGCCCTCATCCTTGCAAACGAAGCTCTTCGGCTGGCCCCGTCGCTTGTACCGGCCGCAGAAATCGCGGGCCGCTTGCTTGCCTCGAAAGGCGAGGTGCGGTCAGCGTCCCGGCAAATTCTGCGGACGTGGTCTCTCTCGCCTCATCCCGACCTCGCGGTGGCGTATGCGTTCGCAAAGCCTGGGCTTTCGCCGAAGGACCGTCTCAAGCGCGTCGAGTATCTCGCCAAACAGACGCCGGGCGACGTAGAAGGGGCTGTTGCCATCGCCCAGGCCGCAGTGGACGCACGAGACTGGGATCGGGCAAGAGAAGCGCTGAACCCCTATTTGGAAGGCGCCCCATCGGCCAGGATCTGTACGCTTATGGCACGGATAGAGGGGGGTAGTGGTGACAAGGGTCGGGAGCGCGAGTGGCTAGCGCGCGCGCTGCGCGCGCCGCGCGACCGAGCTTGGATCGCCGACGGCTATATCTCCGACCGCTGGCTTCCGGTGTCTCCTGTCACGGGCCTTGTCGATGCGTTTGAGTGGCGGGCGCCCGCGGATGCCATCGGCCGGCCCGACGAGACGCTCCAAATTGACGAATGGACGGAGCCGCCCCGGGACGCCAGCGCGATGGTCCGCGACAACCAAGAGGCGTCAGCATCTACAGAGCGTGATCAAGCTTCGCCGTCCGGCCAGAAGGCGGAGGCCACTGCGCCACCAAAGGAGGAGACCGTTATCGAAGGAACGGCCACAGAGGTGGCCGTGACGGAGCCGGAGAAGGGACCCGACGACAAACGGGACGCCGAGGGCGCGCGAACCAGCACCGGAGAGTCCACAGCCGCAGACCTAGATACGAACGAGAAAAACGAGAGCGTAGGCAGCGCGGGTTCGCGCAGCAGCGCGCGAGACGGTTCTGCTCTCTCAAGGGATGGAGGCGGTGCTGCAACACAGGCTGCGGCGGACGGTGATCGGCCCTCTGCCATCCTCGTGCCCCGCCGGGCGCCGGACGATCCAGGCGTCGCGCCGGATAGCGAAGACGAAAGCGAAGTCTCCTTGCAGCGCTTTCGGTCTGCTCATATCCGCTAACGACACGAGCGCAGTCCGCTTGCGCCTAGCGGCCATTGGCATTATGGACAGGGCCCACGCCAAGAGGGCCGCAATAGCTCAGTCGGTAGAGCGGCGCATTCGTAATGCGTAGGTCCCCAGTTCGAGTCTGGGTTGCGGCACCATCTCTCGGCTCCTCGCCATGCATGTCTCCTTGGCGCGCAAGTCCCTTAACTGGCGGATCTAACCGCGCCGCCTCAGCGCCTAAACTTTCCGCCCGCTGTGCGCTAGGATAAAGGCAACAGAGCGACCCCCAGTCGTCACCCTCAGGAGTAACTTGAATGTCCAACCCGACGCTTCGCGACCTCACGGGTATGAACCCCGACCCAGCACCGATTTCCGAGAGCGCCCTAGTGCTTATCGATTGCCAGCAGACCTATCGGGAAGGCGTCATGCAGCTTGAGGGCGTCGAGCCGGCGCTTGAGGAGGCGGCCGAACTTTTGCGTCGGTTCCGGGAGGCGGGCCGTCCTGTTGTGCACATCATGCACGATGCGGGTGCTGGCACCCCATACGATGTCGGCGCGCCAATCGGACAGATCGCCGAGTCCGTGGCGCCGATCGAGGGCGAAACAGTCATCATTAAAAAGTTCCCGTCCGCGTTCGAACAAACCGAGCTCGATTGGGAGCTGAAGAAGCACGGTGTCGAGAACGTGATCTATGTGGGCTTCATGACTCATATGTGTGTGAACTCGACCGCGCGGACCTCGTTCAACAAAGGCTATGCGAACACGGTCGTTGCCGGCGCGACCGCAACACGCGCACTGCCCAATCCCGCAACGGGGGAGGTTGTGCCCGCCGAACAGCTCCAACAGGCAAGCCTCTCGGCGCTGGGCGATATGTTCGCCGTGGTCGTCCCCGACGGAAAGAGTGTGCGGGACTAAAGCTGCTTCGGCTGCTGAGTAGTCGTGACCCGCAAGCTTGCTCGACATCTCAGCGCGCGCATCTCCGTCTCTCACGCTGCAGCCTGCCAAGACAAGCTTTGACGAGGTTTGTCTGCCTGAGGACTCTAACGCTTCAAGTAAAAACGGTATCCTAGGCCGACGGTTCCGGAGACTTGGTCAGGTGTCTCGACAAGGGGACTGTCTTCGGCGTCGCCAAGAAGTCGACCATAGCGCGCTCCGCCTTTGAAGACCCATCGTTCGTTGATGTCGTAGCTCCCGCCGATTGCGATAAACACGTCCTTGATGCCGCCATCAGGAGTATAAGTCGGTATGCCGGCCCGCGAGTTACGGCTCTGTGTGGGCGACACGCCGAAATAAGTCCGCATGAACTCTGCGCTGGCAAACGTCGTGCCGACCCGTACGGTGAAATCCGCGCGGTCCGATATCTCCCGGGTCGTTTCGACGCCAAAACGATACTGCGGCCCGGCGGATGTGCCGGTTATCTTCTCGATATAAGCCGCGTCGAATGTAAAGGCCCCAAGCGAGTATGCTGTGTAAGCGCCGGCGACCAGCCCCCCATCAATGTCGCCGGTCCCTTCCAAGAAATCGGCGTCGTCCTCGTCCCGCGTTGTGATCCAGCCGGTTACCGCGCCAACTCGGAACCTGTCTCCGCCAAAGACCCTGATACGGACATCGTCAAGCCCGCGAAATTTAACGCGTTGACGGACTTGCTTGAAGACGCCATCCGGCGTGTCTTCTTCTTCGACGAGGCTCGGGATGACCATGGGGATCGGGATCACTTCGTGCTCTTGAGAGCCTTCGTATTTCGGCCTGATGATTGGGGCAGCGCCGACAACGACGCTCTTCCGCACGACGGTCTCGCCGCCTGTGGGGCCGTCGACCATCGCCGCTTGCGCATGAGCTTGCGAGGCGGAAAAACCGCCCAAATGCATGGCGCACACCACGCCAAGCGTCAAAGCACCGTATCCCCAACCGTGGTGCTCTGATAACTCAAACCCAAGCCGCATTCGTGAAACCTCATTGAATCGCAGTGATTTTTTAGCACGGAAACGAAGACGCGGGTAAACGAGATCAATGGGCGGGGGAATCTCCTTTCATGGGATGCAGAAATGCAACAATGTCGCCCTAAGCATGCGCCCGGTGCTTGTAACGCCAGGCAGACGCCAACTTCGCCGGGTCTAGCGTGCCTCCTACGAAGAAGAGCGCGATCGCCGCTCCGCATACGGCGATTAATGCATCGACAAAGAAGGCGATGCTGATTCCGTCGGCGAAATTCGAATTGCTGAGGACAATCGCCGTGTTTGCGCCCAGCCCAATCGATCCGCCGGCGATTTGAAACATGTACACGATGGCACCGGCCAGGCTGGCGCGAGACGGATCCAGCGCCGTAATGCCTGCCGTGGTAATCGATGAGTAGAACAAGCCTACGCCAATTCCCAGAACCACCATGCCAAACACCAGGTCCTGATAGGGGGTGCCGCTGTGGAGGCGCGACAGCAAGAACATTCCTGCTGCCAAGAATAGCGCGCCGCTAACAACGCTCACTTTTGCCCCTAGCCGTGCATAAAGGCGCCCAGAGATGAACGAGGTAATCGCGAACGTTCCCATCATCGGCAGGAGTCCTGCGCCGCACTGCACCGCGCTAAAATTCAATTTATGCGCCATGTATTGGGGGAGGTAGAGCAATGCAGCGAAGAAGATTGCCGACATAGCGAGGACCGTCAGGCAGGCGGCCGCAAAGCCTGTGTTGCGCATGACGTCGTCTGGCACCAGCGCAGCGTCGCCGGCGCGGCGTTCGACTAAGAAAAATACGACGTAAGCGAGAGCCGACAAAACAAAGAGGCCGTAGATCCAGCCCGTGCTCCAACCGATCCGCGTGCCGAGATCCAGCCCGAGCAACAACGCAAACACGGCAACCGTCAACGATCCCATGCCGCGATAGTCGATCTTCTCGGCCCCCTTCGCCGGCGCGTCGGGTGCGACGACGAGATAGGTGATGAGGATCGCCGCGAGCGCGATCGGCAGATTCAGAAAGAAAACCCAGCGCCACCCGACCGTATCTGTGAGCGCGCCGCCGAGCAACGGTCCGAACGCGTTGCCAAAACCTGCCGAGCCCATGACGAGACCCCCCGCAAGTCCTGCTTTGCTGCGTGGCAGAAGGCTAAAGGTCATGCCGAGAACCGCCGGCTACATGAGCGCACCGCCCATGCCCATCACGAAGCGGCAGGCCAAAAGAATCCAGACATTCGGCGCCAGTCCGCCGAGAACCGAGAACGTCGCAAAAATTGCAGAGCCAATGAAAAAGGCGTGACGCCGCCCAAACATGTCCGCAAGTCGCCCGCCCGTGACGATAAGTACGCCGAACACCATGGCGTAGCCATTGATCACCCATTGGGTCGTGTTCACGTTCGTACCGAAGTCTTTTTCGATCGCTGGGATCGCAACGGACAGTGCCGTAAAATCGTTGGCAATGACGAACACCGCGACAGCCATAGCGATCATGCCGAGTATGGTCGACTTGTTAAGTTTGTCGCCGTCTTTGCCCACGCGATGTGCCTTCCTGATTATGGCGGCTCGCACTCTTGCACAGCAGACGGTGAGCTGGCCAGCGTCGGCAGTATAGGACGTAGGCTGACAATAAGAGAGAGTTCGGTTGTGTTACGCAGCCGCACCGGGGTCGATCGCTTCTTCGGCGGTTACTCCTCGACGGTCTCGTCTTCGATCTCGTCCATGCGCACGTCGGAGGAAAGTTTTTGTTGAGCCTTCTCGGTCGGTTGGCTGGTGAAGTCCTCAAGTGTCCCCACCAGTTCTGCGTCGCGCCAGAAAGCGATCGGGCTGAGAAGGTAAGCCGTGACGAGTTCGGCAAGCGACCGCAAGGCATGGATGTGTATCCGCTCCCAGCCATGCGAGGCATCGACGCCGAAGCAGATCAACGCGGTGCGAACATCGTGGCCAGCTTCGACCGCTGAGGCGACATCGGACCGGTAATGCCGGAAAACATCCTTCTGGTAGTAGATATCGTCTTCGCGGCACAGGCGAGCCAGTTTGCGCGTCAGATGATAGTCGAACGGACCATTCTGATCGGCCATCGCAAGCGTGACGCCGAACTCTGCGCTGTTCTGTCCGGGCGCCGTCGTGCCGTTGTCTACCGCGATAAGCGAAGCGACCTCGTCTGTCAGGATGTTTGCGGCGCCGATGCCGACCTCTTCCTCGATCGTGAACAGAAAATACGCATCGACCGGGAGCTGTTCCTTAACGGGAATCAGAGCTTTCAACGCCGCGAACATCACCGCGACACCTGCCTTGTCGTCCAGGTGCCGAGAGCAAATGTACCCATTCTCAAGAAACTCTGGCTGCGGGTCGATCGAGATGATGTCGCCGACGTCGATCCCAAGCCGGTTTGCCTCGGCGGCGCTAGAGCAGCGTGCGTCGACGCGCACTTCGACATGACGCCAGCCGGTCGGCTGTTCGTCCACGTCATCGCCATAGGTGTGGCCGGACGCCATGAGTGGCAAAACTGTCCCTCTGTAGCTGCCACGCTCGGTGAATATCGTGCAACGCGCACCCTCGGCAAAGCGCGCACTCCAATATCCGATGGGTACGATGGCGAGTCGGCCGTTCTCTTTGATGCCTTTCACCTGGGCGCCAAGCGTATCCAGATGCGCTGCGATCGCGCGAGCCGGCCGCCGCTCTTTGCCACGAAGAACGGCCCGAATGGCGCCGCGGCGTGTAACTTCGAACGGAATGCCAAGCCGATCGAGTTCCTGGCCGCACCACTGGACTGCATTGTCCGTGTAGCTTGTTGGGCTTGGGATGTTCAGAAAAGTCTCAAGCGTGTCGGCGAGGTAATCCAGATCGATGTGAAGAATGGTCATGACGCAGCCCCGTTATTTGGGGCATGCGTCTGGCGCCTACCCCTTATGGATCGGTTATGGGTAGTACGAGGACGCCTACATTTGAAGCGCCTTGCGGACAGTCGCAGGGACGGTTTGGGGGAAAAGAAGATCAATAAAGCGGGCCGCGGTTGGCTGCGGTTCGTGATTGGCCAACCCTGGGCGCTCATTGGCCTCGATGAACCAGTAGGTTGGTTCGGTAGGCGTCTTCACGATGAAGTCGATGCCTGTCACGGGGATTTCGATTGCCTTAGCAGCGCTTACGGCCGCATCGATTAGTGCTCGATGCAGGATGCCCGTCACATCGTGGATCGTTCCGCCCGTGTGCAGGTTCGCAGTTTTCCGCACGGCAATCGACGCGTCGGTCTCGGGGATGTCGTCGTAGCCGTAGCCAGCCACAGCCAGGCAGCGCTCTGTCTCCGCGTCCATTGGGATGGCGGACTCACCGCCTGTGGCTGCTAGACGGCGTTTGGTCTGGCGCTCGATCAGTTCACGGACGGTCGATTTCCCATTGCCGATGATCGTGGCCGGTTTTCGGATTGCCGCTGCCACCACTCGATAATTGATAACAATAATTCGGAGATCGACGCCTTCGACGAACTCTTCGAGGATCACCTCGTTGCTGAGCGTTCTCGCGTAGTCAATCGCCACTCTTGTATCGTCCCAATTTGTCAGTCCGACCGCGATTCCCCTGCCCTGCTCGCCACGCGCGGGCTTGACGACGACCGACCCGTAGCGCCCCAAGAAGGCGCGTGCCGTGTCCTCCTCGTCCACCGTGATTTGTTCAGGCACCTTAACTCCGGCTGTTTTGACAATGCGTCGCGTTACGCGCTTGTCGTCGCAGATGCTCATGGCAATCGCGGTGGTGAGTGCGGTGAGACTTTCACGGCAGGCCACAGAACGACCACCATAGGATAGCCGGAAAAACCCTCCTTCCGCGTCGATGATCTCGGCGGTGATGCCGCGCCGATGGGCTTCATCGACGATAATACGAGCATAAGGGTTGAGTGCATCGTACTCGTCCGATGTCTCGGTGAAGAGCTGCTCGTTGATGACGTTCTTGCGTTTGACGGTAAATGTGGCCCACCGGATGAACCCGAGCTTCTCGTACAGCGCGATCGCCATCTCGTTATCGTGCAGGACAGAGAGGTCCATATAAGTGCAGTCACGCTCTTTGAAATGCTCCGAAAGACTGCGCACAAGCGCTTCGCCGATACCGGGCAAAGTCGACTGCGTATCGACGGCAAGACACCACAGTGATGACCCCTTTTCCGGATCCCCAAAGGCGGCATTGTGATCCACGCCCGTGACGGTGCCGACGATTGTATTTGTCTTGTCGTCAACAGCGACCAGATACGTGATCGCGTCGCTGTCGCGATGTTCCCAAAAGAAATTCGGCGCCACGGTCACCATGCGCCGAGCTGCATAGACGCGATTGATTTCCTCGGCGTCCTGCAGTGACTCCAAACGCCTTATGTGGAAGCCCCTAGGCGCGGTCGACGCGGGCTCGTAGGTCTTGAGGTTAAGCCGATAGGTATGGGAGGGATCGAGGAATAGCTCCTGAGGCGCCGCAGCCAGAACGACATGTGGATCCAGAATGTAGAACGCGATGTCACGGCGTCCCGGCCCCTCTGCTCTCAGGCAATCGGCAAGGTCCGACGCGTCGGCAAAAGTCTGTCCAAACAGAAGCCGTCCCCAGCCGCAATCAAAGGCGACGTTGCTCTCGACGGCACCCCTGGGCGCCAAGTCGGCGCGTGGCGTAGTGCTATGTGGTCCGCCACTTTCCATAGCGTCTTGGGCGCTGCTTTTTTCCGTGCTCATGCTGTGCCTAGAGGTTGTGAGACTGAAGCCAGAGCTCCAATAGCGCACACTGCCAAAGCTCCGATCCACGCAAAGGCGTAATATGCGATTTCGGATCGGAGAACAGGTTATCGAGATAGGTAGGCTGGAATAGGCCTCGATCGTTTGCAGCCTGCGATGACAGAGCGTCGCGCGTCATTTCCAGCACGGGACCGTCGATGTATTTCAGCGCAGGCACGGGGAAATAGCCTTTCGGCCGGTCGATCACAGACGAAGGGATAACATCTCGTGCTACATCTTTCAGCACACCTTTGCCCTCGTCTTTGAGCTTCATCTCGGGCGGTACGCGAGCGGCGAGCTCCACGAGCTCGTGATCCAGGAATGGCACCCGCGCCTCGAGTCCCCAAGCCATCGTCATATTGTCGACGCGCTTCACCGGGTCGTCGACGAGCATAACGGTCGTGTCGATCCGCAGAGCGCGATCAAGCGGCGTTTCGGCGCCATCCTTCGAAAGATGCGCCTCGACCAAGCGGGCGGGCTCATCCTCCTCTGCCATCCACGCTGCATTGATATGCGATGCGAGCTTCTCACGGCCCCGGTCGAAGAACAGCGCCTTGTAGTCCGTCAGAACGTGATTGGAGTTGGCCAGTTTTGGATACCAATGATAGCCGGCGAAGACTTCATCCGCCCCTTGGCCGCTTTGAACGACCTTCACGTGCTTCGCGACTTCGCGCGAGAGCAGGTAAAACCCGACGTTGTCATAGGAAACCATTGGTTCGGACATTGCCGCAATCGTTTGCGGCAGAGCCTCCAACATGTCGCTGGTCGGGATCATGATCTTGGTGTGATCCGTGCCGAAGTGCTTTGCGATGATGTCCGAGTAAATGAACTCGTCGCCCGCTTCGCCGTGCGCAGCTTCGAAGCCGATGGAGAATGTCTTCAGATGTTGCTGACCGGCTTCGGCCAAGAGGCCCACGATGAGACTCGAGTCTACGCCGCCTGAGAGCAAAACACCCACGGGGACATCGGCGATCATGCGCCGATCGACAGCCCTTCGTAGCGTCGCTCCGACGCGATCTTTCCACTCCGAGTCGCTCGTCGCCAAATCTTCTGCAGACCGCTTGAAACTAAGGTCCCAGTACTGCTCGTCCTTGAAAGTCCCATCGGGCTCGATCACCCGAAGCGTCGCCGCCGGCAGCTTTCGGATCCCTCGCAAGATCGTGTGCGGAGGCGGGACAACCGCGTGGAACGTCATGTAGAGGGCAAGACCAACAGGATCGAGCGCCGTGTCGACATCTCCGGCTGAAACGAGCGCGGGCAGCGTGGAAGCGAAGCGCACTCGTTTGTCGGTCTTGGAATAGTAGAGCGGCTTGATGCCGAGGCGGTCCCGGCCCATTGCAACCCGGCCCGTGTCGCGTTCGCAGACCACAAAGGCGAACATCCCATTGAACCGTCTTGGCGCTTCCCTCCCCCAGGCGTGCCAGGATTTGAGGACGACTTCGGTGTCGCTTGTCGAGAAGAAGCGATAACCCTTGGTTTCTAGTTCTGCGCGAAGCTCCTTGTGATTGTAGATGCAGCCGTTGAAGACGAGCGTGATACCAAGCTCCGAATCGACCATGGGCTGCTGGCCACGTTCGGAAAGATCAATGATCCTCAGGCGTCGGTGACCGAAAGCGAATGAACCGCGGGACACAATGCCGCCGGCGTCCGGTCCGCGCGGAACCATCGCGCAGGTCATGGCCTCAATAGCCTCGACCGATGCTGGCGAGCCGTCGAATGTGATCTCGCCGCACAATCCACACATACGCTTATGCCTTTTCGGGTGACGGTTTCGATTGGGCGCGAGAGCCCATTTGAAAAATTAAGCAAGAATAGGGCCGAGTTCGCGTGCCTTTGCACGTGCCAGCAATTGCGCTCGAAACAACTTAGATTTGTCTTGATTTGAGGAACTGTTGCATCGAAGCGTGTATCGATCAAATCCAGGCCAACCCGAAGTCCAACTCAAACCGAAACTTATGCTGAAATTATGAGCATAGGGACGATGAAGTCATTAGATCGACTATCGGCGGAGCCAACATCGTCGTCGCGAAACTGTCGAGAAGATGCGAAGCTCTCTTGCGAGCTAAATCGTTGCGCTCAAGTCGTTTAGCCAAGGAACCGCCCTGTTTCGTCCCTATGCTAAAACTCCTACGTAAACCTCTCCACATTCAGAAAAGCGCCGTCTACATTCAAATTTGGCGCTCAGAGGCTCTGAGGGACGACGAATGAGAGGACGATTCGTCATTGTTGGACTGACGATTCTGGCCGTGGCGGGCTTTTGGTTAGGGACCACAGCAGTTCCGACTTCGGCAACGGCTGAATTCCGTGTGCCCGGTCTCTTCGGTGGCAAGAAGGTTGTGAAGCGCAAGCGCTATCGTCGGGCCGCGCCCGTTCAGCCGCTTCGAAATCCGGATCGGACCTTCGCCGCCGTCTCCGCCAAGGCGACTTCTCCAGACATCGCAAAGAACAGCCTTGCGGCCCTCAGCGTCGGCACCGCATCAGCGGCCACGGTCTCGCTTGCTCTACCAGCGCCGAGGCGCGTCGCGGATCGTGCGGGCTATGCGGACGAGCAAGAGGACCGCAATAAGGATGCTTCAAAGACGGCATCGGACGCCACACCGTCTTCGGAAACCGATAAGACGCGTATCGAAACGGCCAAGAAGGAAAAGGCGAACACGGACGACAAAGCCTTAGAAGCCGAGGGTGCAGCCTCGGCCAAAGCGTCCGATACGGAAGATGCTGAGGCTGAACGAAAGACGGCGACTGAGGCGAGCGACACCGACGACAAGGCTGAGACAACGGCGATAGACGAGACTGAGAAGGACTCTGAGAGCTCGACCGCAGAGGCCGCGAAGTCCGACGACAAGAGAAAGGCTACGGCGGACGAAAACACCGACTTGAAGTCAGACGAGATCGAGACGGCTGCGAGCCAAGCCTCGGAAGACGATGCCGTCGATTCCAAGACAGCCGACTCCAAGGCCGCTGGGTCCAAGACTGCCGAGAAGAAGGCGGACGCTGATGAGAGCGCCCATAAGGACAAGGCCTCTCAAGAGAAGACCACAGACGACAAGAGCTCGGACACGGCGACCGCAGAGCAAACGCCAACGAAAAAGTTCGAGTCGAAGAGCGCAGACGCAAAAGCGCAGGACGATGGTAGCGCCGCCTCAGGTGGGTCGACCAGGAAATCTGAGGAGGACGTTGCCGACACCTCCAAGGCAGCGGAAGCCACTGAAGAGGATTCAGCGGATACTGAGACTGCCGCAAACGCGACAACGCCGGCGACAGACACCAAGTCGGCAACTGACACCAAGGAGCCTGGGGCGAAAAACCCGGCAGAAGTCAAGGAAACTGCAGAGGCCGACGGGCGTCCCGACGCCATGAGCGACGACGCGGCCAAGCCGCGTGTCGCCGAAGACAAGACGCCTGAGAGTGCCGACGAAGAGAAGACGGCCGCCAAGGACGAAAAATCCGCTGATAAGGCTGAGGCTTCCGATGCTGGGGCCGACGACAATAAGCATGTCACGGCGTCCTTGCCGCCCGCACCGCCTCAGAAGCCAGCAAGTGCGCGCATGTCAGGCACTGTGAACACGTCGGAAGGTCTGGCCAAGGCTGACGGCGTGACTGATAACGGCGACGCTGCCACCGATGCGCTCGCTGACAAGACGGCCACACCAGATTCTCGTGTCCATGATGCCACCGTTATTCTCGATATCTCGCCGCCTCCCAGCGCGAAAACGGAGGTCGGGGACACTGAGGTCGCGGCGCTTTCTCCGGAATTGCGACCCTCTGCGGATGGCCCTTCCGCTAGCGATCGCTCCGACGACGTGGCTACAGATCGAGAGTCGTCGTCTGACGCAAAGACGAAGGGTGAGGACACGAAGTCTGCGGCAATCTCGACGGAAGCGGAACTCTCCACTGGTCGCGAGTCCTCGACCGGGGGAGCGGACAATGTATCGTTGGATTTGGACCCGCCTCCTCCTCCCCCCGTCGACCCTGTCATAGCGGTGGTTCGCTCTAAACTGTCGAGCTCAGCCCCACGCGTTGCGTCTGCGGATTTGGAAGCCCTGAAGGCATTTTATGGCGAGCGTGACGACAACCCGCTCTGGATCGCCGGAGATGGCCTGACGCAAAATGCCAAGACGCTCATCGCAACGATCGGCGACGCTGACGACTGGGGTCTGGATGCGGACGCCTATGCCGTGCCTGCAGCCAACAAAGTGCTGACGACGGACGAAGAAAGGGCCGATGCCGAGGCGGCGCTGTCTGCAGCCGTGCTGAAATATGCCCGGCATGCGCAAAACGGGCGGCTCACACCGTCCAAGGCTCATAAACTTTTCGATTTCAGCCCGAAGGCACGTGATCCCAAAGCGGTGCTCATCGAGATTGCGGAATCGAAAACACCCGACGAGGCGCTGCTCGCTCTCCATCCGCAACATCAGCAGTATCAAAGCTTGCATACTGCCTTGGTCCAAGCCCGCGCCTCCGCAAAGGATATTGGCCGTAACCCGGACGATGACCGAATGGTCCAGCTCATTGTGATCAATATGGAGCGCTGGCGCTGGCTGCCATCCGACCTCGGCAACTTCCACGTTTGGAATAACATCCCGGAGTTCAACTTCCGTGTCGTGAAGGGCGGTCGCGAAATCTACAAGGCAATAACGATCGTGGGTCAGACCAAGTATGCGACGGCGTTCTTCTCGGCGCCAATGCGCAACATCGTGTTCAACCCAAATTGGACAGTCCCGCCGACGATCGTCAAAGAAGACATTGCGCCTAAGTTGAAGGGCCCGCAGCGTTCGGGTGGCTTTTTTGGCGGGCGGGAATCCCGAAACAGAATGCTCAGGCGCTATGGTTTAACGGTCAGTCGCGGCGGGAAACCGGTCGATGCGGATGCGGTTAACTGGCAGACTGCGAACGTCCACTCCTATACGTTCCAGCAGGATCCCGGCCCCCACAACGTGCTTGGCCAGTTCAAGTTCAACTTCCCGAACAAGCACGCCATCTACATGCACGATACGACGCAGAAAGAACTATTCGGCCGCCAAGTTCGCACGCTCAGCCATGGGTGTATCCGCGTGCATCAACCTGCACAGTTCGCCGCCGTCTTGCTTGCAGAGGACAAGGGGTGGTCAATGGGTTCGGTTCAAGACGTGCTGGCGCGTTCCCAGGGTCAGACAAAGGTTATTTCGCTCCGGCGGAAAATCCCTGTCCACCTCACCTACAACACGCTCGTTGCGGACGGCTTCGGCTCGGTTCGGGAGTTCGGAGACGTCTACGGCATCGACAATCAGATGGCGGCCAAGCTGTTCAAGAATCCGGCCTATTTCAACGTGCCGTTTTCCGGCGCCGAATTCGCAGAAACAACGCCCAATCGACGGTATTCGGAGCCTCGCCGCCGGCGCGGCGGCGCCACCACCGTTGACGATTTCCTGTCAGGGATTCTTGGCAACTAGGCGTGGACGCGGCCCGAATAGCCGAGACTTACTTGATGGCGCTGAGAATATCGCGCGCGAGAGCTGTGAGAGATGGGTCTCTTGCGCCCATCACAAGAACCACGTCCCCCTCCCGCGCTTCGCGCGCAATCGCGTCGGTCAGCTGCTCTCGTGAGGGTACGAAGATCGCTTGCGTTCCATTTGCGGCAATCTCGTTCACGATATCGGCGGCGGAGAAGTCTCGCGTCGCTGTGCCGCCGGCGTAGAAGACCTCGAGCATGAACAGTTTGTCGTCCTCGGCAAGCTCACGAGAAAATGTCTCCACGAAGTCATCCCAGAGAAATCGCGTGGGCCCGTAGCCGTGCGGTTGATAAATCGCAAGAACGCGCCGCCCCCTCAGCTTCGCCGTGCGTATCGCGGCGGATATTTTCTCCGCGTTGTGAGCGAAATCGTCCACGACTTCGATTCCCGACGCATGGCCAATCGTCTGAAACCGCCGCCCAATGCCGGAGAAGCCCGCAAGCGGTTTCGCCATGTCTTCCAAGGGCAGTCCGGCGGCCTGGCACGCGGCAATGGCCGCAAGTGCATTTGTCACGTTGTGGAGTCCAGGCACCGGGATGGCAAAAGCGACGTTGTCCACCTCGAAACGCGTCCCGCTCGCATCATGCTCCACGTTGACTGCCCGAATATCGGCGCGCTCGCTGACGCCGAAGCGTATCGCTGTGCCAGCAAACGCGTCTAGATTGGGGTCATCGCCAACTACCAGGGCTTCCCGTGTCCTGGCGCGCAGCGTGGCGAACATGGCGGCTACTTCGTCCACTTCCTTGTGGTCGCGCTGAAGATTAAGGATGACGCCAATCGCCGGCGCGTAGCGAACGAGTGAACCGTCACTTTCGTCCGCTTCAACAACAAGGAGGTCCGACGTGCCGGCGAACGCGTTGCCAATCAGACCTTCCGCTTGCAGCACCGGCAGTTCGCCGCCGGTTATGACGGATGGATCGACGCCGAGCCCGCGCAGAATCTCAAAGGTCATGCCCGTCACGGTCGACTTCCCACTTGTGCCCGTCACGGCAATCGAGCGGAAAGTGCCAACAAAGTGCGCGAGCATCTCGGATCGATGGACGATTGGCACGCCGCGCGCTTTTGCCGTTGCAAAGTCGGGGACCGTCTCCTCCACGGCCGTCGAGACGACCAGTGCGGCGCAATCATCCCCGATGCCGCTGCCGTTCTGCTCGAACACATGGATGCCGAGCGCTTCGAACTGAGCGCGGACGGTAGCCCGCTCGCCATGATCGAAAGCTCGGTCGCTGCCGCTGACGCGCCCGCCCTTCATCGCTTGAAACTGAGCAATCGCGCTCATGCCCGAGCCGCCCAGCCCCGCATAGTGAAAACGACCAGAAGATACGGCAGGGATGGCGCGGTCCTCGGGCGGTGCAATAAGAACGAGGTCCCCTTCCTGAGCTGTGTCAAAAAGTGTAGCGATATCCTCGTTGAGCATGCGCACGCAGCCGCATGATGCAGGCCGCCCGATCAGCGCCTCATGGTTAGAGCCATGAAAATAGATGTATCGCTCTCGGGAGTCGCAGCCCGGCCCTCGATTGATGCCTTCTTCGAGGCCATCCAGCGTCAGGATACGTGTCAGGATAAGGTCCGCATCACGAGCATCGCCACGCCACACTTCGCCGGTCGGCTCCCGTGAGGCAAAGACGGTTCCCTGATCCGCGCCGGCGCCGATTTTTCGATCGATGCGGTGCCAGCCGGGCGGAGTCTTGAAAGAGTTCTCCTCGCCTCCGATCCCGTTGCGCGCGGTTGAGACCGGCCATGACCGGACGGCCGAACCATTGTCGACCAACGTCGCCGTTTGTCGCTCGACATCGACGATGACGACTCGGCCGGGCAGGACTTCGGGAGCGCCCGCGCGGGTCCGGGCGGCCTCGAGAAGCGCAAGCGCGCGTGTGGTTATGGCTGGTAGCGGCGGCGTCACGCGGCGCACTCTGCCACAAGGACATCGTGCCGTGTTACCCCTTTTATCGCAGTCTGATGAAGCAGGTTACCGTCTCGAGTAGAACAACGGACCCCCAAAGGGGTAGTAAAACTTCCAATAGCGATACTGATACGGAGTGTAATAGCGCCTGCATTGCCAACCACACTTTCGCGCGCTGCGCCGCACCGTTCTCCGCGATCTTTTGGCGACCTCCACGACCGCCAAATCGGCGTCCTCGGCAAGCGTGTGGCTCGCTGTACCGGTTAGCGGCACAGGTTCAGCCTGCGACGGCGTTGGGACGACCAAAGCTGCGCCAACCAAGACAAGGCTGCGATCAAAATACGTAAGTGACTGGGCTCCTTCTGGCCTAATGGTCTAGGGCCGCTTCGGGCAATGCTGGTGACACCATACCAGCAAGTTCTTTTCGCCGCCTTACACAGCCTTTAGCGTTTTTGTTTTCCTAACTCGTACCCAAGCTATCCGGAGAGCAACGCTGCCGCTGTAAGCAGGATCAAGATCTCGGTGACCTGCTCTGCTGCTCCCAAGACATCGCCGGTCTGACCGCCAATTTTCCGGATTGCCATGCGTGCAAGAACGATGAGACACACCGTCCCCAAGGCCGTGGCGGTCAGGGTCGCCCCAAGCCCCAGACAGGCGACGGCCACGACGAGACCAATGGCAAGCGCACCCGCAGTAACGCCTGCGCTTGGCCGGCCCGCGGTAGCCGACAAGCCGTCCTCTCTGGCACGCGGCACGACCCGCATCATCACAGGCAGCGCAGCTCGACCTCCAACATGGGCAGCGACTAGGGCAAAAACTGCAGGCCCCACGCCGACGGCTGCCAGGCTCGCGAGTGCGCCAATGCGGAGCAGGAATGAGATAATCAGTGCGATCACACCATAGGTGCCGATCCGGCTGTCGCGCAGGATCTCACGGACACGCTCCGGCTCCCTACCGCCGCCGAACCCATCGGCGGTATCCGCGAGTCCGTCTTCGTGAAGGCAGCCCGTTGTGAGGGCCGTTGCGGCCACGGCAAGCGTCGCGGCTGAAAACGGAGGCACACCGAAACCAAGCGCGAGATACAACACCAGGCCGCCAATCAAGCCGACCGCAAGGCCGGCGATTGGAAGCGTCCAAGCGGCCCGCGAAAGCGGTGTGTCGTCCGGCGCGCGCATAGGCAGCCGCGTGCAAAAGGCTAGGCCCGTCCTGAGGTCCGTGGTAATGCCGCCCATGGAGTGAACTTCCTTCCGTCTCCCCAAACACCGTTGTGGGACCCTACGCCGAAATGTCTCGATTTTCTTCCTTCAAACAGTTGCGCGCAGCGTGCCTTGACTTGCCAGAGTCTGATCAGGCAGCCGCCGACGCGGCGGCCGCGCGTGAGAATCAGCTAACGAAGCCTCCCGGCTCGCTCGGACGGCTCGAAGAGCTCTCTTGTTGGCTTGCCGCCTGGCAGGGACGCAATCCTCCCTCCTTGGACAAGTGCGAGATTCTCGTCTTTGCCAGCAACCACGGCGTTGCTGCTCAGGGCGTTTCGGCCTATCCGTCCGAGGTCACGGCGCAGATGGTGGCCAACTTCGTCGCCGGTGGTGCGGCCATCAATCAGCTCGCGCGCACCAACGGGGCGAACCTGCGCGTGACGTCACTGGAGCTTGATCGCCCGACAGCGGATTTCACGGAAGCGCCGGCCATGAGCGAGGAAGAGTTTCTCACCGCCGTGGGAACTGGCTACGATAAAGTGTCTGAGGATGCCGACCTGGTCATTCTGGGTGAGATGGGCATCAGCAACACGACCGCTGCAGCGGCAATCTCCGGCGCGCTCTTTGGCGGCGGCGCCCGGTTTGCAAGCACAGGCACGGGCGTTGGCAAGGATGGTTTCGGCCGCAAGCGTGCCGTGATTCAACAGGCGCTCCTGTGTCACTCCGATGTGCTCGGAGACCCATTACGGGCCGCCGCTGCGGTCGGCGGTCGCGAGCTCGCGGCCATGATGGGGGCATGCCTCGCCGCACGCCACAAGCGTATCCCCGTTCTAATCGACGGGATGGTCAGCTCCGCCGCCGTCGCGCCGCTCAAAGTGCTTCGGGCCGACGCGCTCGACCATACTCGCGTAGGGCACAAATCGGCTGACGCCGGTCACGAGTTTCTTTTGCAGGAACTCGGCATGACCCCACTGCTTGATCTCGGTATGCGCCTTGGCGAGGGTACGGGCGCGAGCGTGGCGCTCCTCGTTTTGCGCGCGGCTCTTGCCTGCCATACCGGCATGGCGACGTTCGACGAAGCGCAGGTCTCCGGAAAATCGACATCTTAGGTTGGGCTTCTATGCAGCGGCGATGGCATGGAAGAAACTGCCTGTCACAGTGCCTCGCCGCCCGCCTGCAGAGCCCATGGGCTGGCCTTCGCCATCCGCAAGCGAGGCCAACGGTGCATCGTGCCCTGACTCGATCACTTGGGCATAATGGAACTCGTGACCGCGCACGGTCATCCCGACGTCGCCGAGCACGGATGGCTCCAGCAATTCGGCCTGGCGATAGCCAAGATGTAGCTTGCGATCGGCGAAGCTCGTAGCGTGGCTGAGGAGCCCCGCCATCGCGTAGCGCGTCCCGTCGCCATCCACGAGACCCTCACCGAGAACCATGTACCCGCCACACTCTCCATGGACGGGCCGCGACTGCGCGAAGCTCGCGAGTTTGGCCTTAAAGTTGGTGGCGGAAGCGAGCGTACCTGCATGGAGTTCCGGGTAGCCCCCCGGCAGCCAGCAGGCATCCGATGTTTGATCAGGCCCTTCGTCCGCCAACGGTGAGAAGGGCACCAGGGTTGCCCCTTGTTCGCGCCATGCACGAGCGAGATGGGGATAGAGGAACGTGAAGGCCCTATCCTGAGCCACAGCGATACGATTGCCGGGTAGCGGCAGGCGACCTGAGACCGCTTCCCCAGTGATCTGGGCGGGACGCGCAAGAGCCAGTATCGCATCGAGGTCGAGATGCGCTTCGGCCATGTCCGCAAGAGCTGCGAACCGATGGTCCAAATCGTCATGCTCTCCAGCCTGGACGAGACCAAGATGGCGTTCCGGCAAGGACACCGTGCTATTTCGCGGCAGCTGGCCGAGAATGGGAATCCGCAAGGCTTTAATGGCGCGCGAGACCAACTTGGCATGCCGATCGCTCGCGACACGGTTGAGGACCACGCCTGCAATTTTTACGGCTGGATCATGGGTCGCAAACCCCCGCAGCAATGCGGCGGCCGACTGAGCTTGCGATGTGACGTCGATGACCAGAATGACGGGCAAGCCGAAGCGGCTCGCCAAATCCGCAGTGGCGCCGGTGCGGCCTGGGGGGCCAGCAATCCCGTCAAAAAGGCCCATGACGCCTTCCACAACAACAAAATCGGCGTCAGTTGCGGTCTCTCGCATCAGGGCATCGAGTAGTCCTGGCGGCATAGACCAACTATCCAAGTTGATGCTGCCATGGCCGGTCGCGCGCTCATGAAAGGCCGGGTCGATATAGTCCGGACCCGCCTTGGCGGCGTGGACCGCGAGGCCGCGCCGCCTCAGAGCCGCAAGCAGGGCAAGGGTCAGCGTGGTCTTCCCAGCGCCAGACTTGTGAGCAGCGACGATGAAACCGGGACCGCTCATTGGGTCCCCGCGTGACGCGGCGCCATTTGCGTCTTATAGGCATGAGCATGAAGGAAGAAGACCGGCCACTCCGAAAAGGGTGGACCACAGGCACCTGCGCGACGGCTGCGGCCAAGGCGGCTTACACCGCTTTGCTCACCGGTGTATTCCCCGATCCTGTAGAGGTCGCGCTGCCGGGCGGGCAGCACCCCGCCTTTGCGCTCGCCAAGACGGCTATCGATACGCGATCGGCCACGGCGGGTGTCGTGAAGGACGCCGGTGACGATCCCGACGTGACACATGGGGCGCTCGTGCTGGCGACCGTTCGACGTGCGGCTGCCGGGTCGGGGGTTACCTTCTCTGCCGGCGACGGAGTGGGAACGGTAACGAGGGCAGGCTTGCCGCTCCCCCCTGGGGAGCCGGCGATCAACCCCGTGCCGCGACAAATGATTCACCAAGCTCTTGATGAGGTCGCAACGGAACATGGCGTGGCATGCGACGTGCATGTTGAGATCGGTATTCCCAAGGGCAGAGACCTCGCTGCAAAGACGTTGAACGGTCGTCTTGGCATTGTCGGGGGGCTGTCGATCCTCGGCACGACAGGGATCGTCATTCCTTATTCCTGCGCAGCCTGGATCCACTCCATTCATCGCGGTGTCGACGTCGCCCGGGCAGCGGGTCTCGATCACATCGCCGCCTCGACCGGATCGACGTCCGAGCAGGCCGTCCAGGCCCTTTACGGCTTGCCGGAAACGGCACTCATCGATATGGGCGACTTCGTCGGGGGCACGCTCAAATACGTCAAGACCCATCCTGTGCGGCGTGTGACTCTCGCAGGCGGCGTCGCCAAGATGACTAAGCTTGCCCAAGGCCTGCTGGACCTCCATTCGAAGCGGGGGTCCGTAGACCTCGATGCCTTGGCGGCTCTTTCCAAAACCGCCGGAGGCCCGGCTGACTTGCCCGCCCGGATCGAAGCCTCCAATACCGCTGCCGAAGCATTCGGCCATGCTCTGACGGACGGGGTTCCGCTTGGCGACGAAGTGGCGCGCGCCGCTCAACGCACGGCGTTGAAGGTTGTGTCGGGCAAGCCGGTCGCTGTTGAGGTTGTCGTCTTCGACCGGCAGGGGCAACTTGTCGGCAGGGCGCCCTTTGCTCATGCAGGACCCCCCCTGTAGCGGCGCCGATAGTCCGGGTCGTAGAGGGCGCTCTCTTTGAAGGCGTCGGCGCCAAGTTCGCTCGCTCCCAGGGCTGGGCCAACCAAGATCATCGCTGTCCTTTCGATCGGGTTAGCGTCAAGCTCGGAGCAAATGGTGCCGAGAGTTCCGTGCAAAATGGTTTCGTTCGGTTGAGAAGCATGGGCTACGACAGCGGCGGGGCACGCCGCACCATAATGCGGTAGCAGCGTTTCAACTATGGTGGGAAGCGTGTGGATCGCAAGGTGGATGGCTAGCGTCGTTCCCGCAACAGCGAACGCTTCGAGTCTTTCCTTGTCGGGCATCTTCGAGGCCCTCCCCGGCACTCGCGTCAGGACCACGCTTTGCGCGACCTCCGGCACGGTGAGTTCGCATTGGAGGGCGGCGGCCGCGGCGGCGAAAGCAGGAACGCCCGGTGTGAGCGTGTAGGGAATGCCGCGCGCGTCGAGCCGCCGCATCTGCTCGGCGACGGCACTGTAGATGGATAGGTCGCCGGAATGCAGGCGAGCAACCTCCTGCGCTCTTTCGTGAGCCAGGACATACTCCGCCTCGATCTCGTCGAGAGACATGGGTGCCGTGTTCACGACGCGCGCATCTGCCGGGCAGTAGGCTAGCAATTGGTCAGAGACAATCGATCCGGCGTAGAGGCACACAGGACATCGCGCAATCAGGTCTCGGCCGCGGACGGTGATAAGGTCCGCGGCGCCGGGCCCTGCGCCTATGAAGTGAACAGTCACGGCTTGAGCGCGGTGACTGCGATCGCGCAGGTCACAGGCCCAACGATGGTGCGAGGCGCCAGCAGTGCGGCATCCGGTCCGGCGGCAGCGAGCGCTGCGGCTTCGGCGACGGATGGCACTCCGAACATCTCCTTGACCCGTGGCGAGAAGGATTTTGTCCGTGGTCCAGCGGCTTGCAGGGCCGCAGGCCTAATGAGGACGAGTTCGAGCCCATTTGCCGCTGCTGCGTCGACGAGTCCGGGCTCGCTCCCCTTACCGTCCGATGTGGCAAGCGCGGTCAACGCGCCACGCGATTGACCGGTTTCTTGCAAGGCCAACTCGATGGCGGCATCGACTTCCTCGGCCGTAGCGCCCTTTCGGCACCCGATTCCAGCGACAATCATGACTTCTCCCAGATCCATTGCGTGACCGGCATTGCCGAGCGCCAGCCGGTCTTTGCACCGACAGCATCGGCGCGGGATACGGAAACGCGTATGAGTTCCCCGCCGAGCGCAGCATGCCGCGCGATGAGTTCCGATTCCGTCTCAAGTGTCACGGCGTTGGCCACCAGCCGGCCCCCGGGTTGCAGCGCTTCAAGACAGGCATCGAGTACCCCGTCGCCGCTCCCGCCACCGCCTACGAAGATTGCGTTTGGCGTCGGCAGGTCGGCCAGCGCATGCGGGGCGCGGGCGTGCTTCACATCAAGGTGTGGCACGCCGAAAGCAGCGGCGTTGCGCGCCGCCCGCGCGGCGCGGGACTCATCAGCTTCGATC
Source organism: Methyloceanibacter sp. (assembly GCF_058506495.1). Taxonomy (NCBI): domain Bacteria; kingdom Pseudomonadati; phylum Pseudomonadota; class Alphaproteobacteria; order Hyphomicrobiales; family Hyphomicrobiaceae; genus Methyloceanibacter; species Methyloceanibacter sp. The sequence continues at coordinate 27,702 of NZ_JBZMXT010000024.1, forward strand.
GCCACCGCGCCCAGCGAGCCATGCGCGAGCAGCCATTCAATGGCGACGGACCCGGAGCCGGCTCCAACGTCCCACAGGAGTTCCCCGTGGTGGGGGCGGAGTGACGACAGTGTTAGCGCGCGAATCTCGCGCTTGGTGATCTGACCGTCGTGCTCAAACAAGTAGTCGTCTAGGCCTGGCGTGTACGCAATTATGCGGGCATCCCGTTCCGCCAATACGTGAATCGCGACAACATTGAGTGGCGAGACGTCGTCCAAGTCGAACTTTCGAGCCTCGGCGGTCCGTGTATTTTCACGATTGCCGCCCAATGCCTCTAGTACCGTTAGCTGAGATTCCCCGTATCCCGTGTCCGCGAGGAGATGCGCCAGCGCTTCCGGCCCTTCAGCGTCCGATGTGAGAGCCAGAATACGCGCACCGGGGTGGAGATGCGGCCGGATTCGGTCGAGAGCACGGCCATGCACTGAAACGAGTGTCACGTCCTGCAGAGGCCAGGCCATCCGCGCGGCAGCCAAGCTAAAGGCCGATGGTGCCGGGATAACCCATGTCTCGTCCGCCTCGATATGGCTCGCGAGGGTCGCGCCGACGCCGTAGAAAAACGGGTCGCCCGACGCTAAGACGCATACGCGCCGTCCGCGCAAGGCCATCACTTCACTTGGCGCAGACGAGAACGGCGAGGGCCAAGATCGGGCTTCGCCCCGGATCAGCGGGGCAGCAAGCGCGAGATGGCGCACGCCCCCAAAGACGATTTCGGCACTCTCGATCAGCTCACGCGCACCGCTCCCGAGGCCGTCAATGCCATCTTCGCCGATGCCGACGATGGACAGCCACCGTTGCAATGGGGCAGGCTCCGCCGCAAACGGACTAGGACCGGTCATGAAGATCCTCATTCTTGGAGGCACCACGGAGTCGCGCGAGCTCGCAAGCGTTCTCGACTTGCGTTCCGACGTAACCGTAACTTTGTCTCTCGCTGGCCGCACCGCCAACCCCCGCCCCCAAGGCGTTCCGACGCGGATCGGAGGCTTTGGCGGCGCCGAGGGACTTGCGCGTTTCATAGCCGCTGAGAACATCGGCATACTGATCGATGCGACGCATCCATACGCCGATCAGATCTCGGCTAATGCGCATTCGGCCGCGCGAGAAACTGGAGTCCCGTTCTTGGCGCTGCGCCGTGCTCCGTGGCAAGCCATCCCCGGGGATCGCTGGACTTGCGTAGAGACGGTGAAAGAAGCCGTCTCCGGGTTGGGCTCCAATCCTGTTCGTGCGTTTCTTGCGCTTGGCCGGAAAAACATCACGCCGTTCGCGGACGCGCCGCAACACAGCTACCTTGTCCGCAGTGTCGATCCCATAGACCCGCCGCTTCCCGTCCGCGATGCGACTTATGTCACGGCCCGCGGGCCCTTCGACGAGGCGCAGGATCGCGCCATGCTGGAGCGGTACAACATCGAAATAATTGTTTCCAAAAATAGCGGCGGTGACGCTAGCTACGGCAAGATCGCCGCGGCGAGGGCGCTTCAAATCCCAGTGTTGATGATTGGGCGCCCCTCCTTGCCGGACGCGCAGTCTGTCGACACTGTCGAAGAAGCTCTCGCTTGGTGCAATCATGCGCTTACCGTTGCGGCCATGCGCGGTGTGTAGACGAGGGGCTCTTTGCCATCGCGAGCGATCACGCGCGTTTCGGGAGAGCCAACAATGATGAGCGTCGCCATGTCCGCAGGGGTCTCGGCTGCCTTGTCGAGTGTTGTCACAGTCACGGCTTCATCGCTACGACCCACGGCCCGACCGAACACAACAGGTGTGGTGGGCGCAAGATGCCGGCAAAGCTGTTCGAACGCTTGGCCGAGCTGCCAGGGCCGGGCAGTCGATATCGGGTTATAGAAGGCAATCACAAACCCGCCCGCCGCTGCGGCGTCGAGGCGCCGCTCGACCAGATCCCAAGGCTTGAGGTTATCCGAGAGAGAGATGGCACAGAAGTCGTGCCCAAGGGGCGCCCCTACACGCGCTGCAACCGCGAGCATAGCCGTGACGCCAGGCAGTATCCGCACATCGAGCGCCCGCCAAGCCGCCGGACCCTCCTCGATCTCTGCGCATACAGCCGCCGCCATGGCGAAGACACCCGGATCCCCGCCAGAAACCATGGCCACGTGCGCGCCCTTCTCCGCATGAGCAAGTGCGGCCTGGGCGCGGTTTCCTTCCACGCGATTGCCCGATGCAATGCGGTCTTGACCTTCACGCACCGGAACGCGGTCGAGATAGGGCCCGTAGCCGTAAAGCGCACCAGCACTTTCCAGAGCCTGCTTTGCCTCAGGTGTAAGAGTGCGGTCGTCGCCGGGTCCTAGGCCGATCACGGTCAAGCGGCCGCTCATCGCCGTTCCTCCCAGCCAGGCACAAGCACGATAGCGAAATACGGTGCCTTCATATCGAGCTTATCGGTGAGCTTCATCACTGCCGAGTTTGTCATGGTACCGCGCTCAACATAGATCGCGCGATCGAGGCATCCCGCCCGCTCGCACGCGCGGCGTATTTTGGGGAGATGACGCCCAATCTTCATCACGACGGCGGCGTCGCAATCGGCGAGGCGCCGCTCGAGCTCGACCTCCGGCAGGGTCCCCGGCAATACAGTGAACACATCATCGCCTTGCGTAATGGGCGTAGAGGCGGAAGACCAACAGCCCGACATGCCAGTGACACCCGCGATGACTTCGGTGACGTAGTGGCGGCTTAGGCGCACGTGAATGTGCATATACGACCCATAAAAGAGTGGGTCGCCCTCGGACAACACGGCAACGTCGCGCCCGTCGTCGAGGTATGATGAGACGGCCGCAGCCGACACGTCATAGAAGTCCCCGATGGCGTCGCGATAGGCTGCGTGGGCCTTTGGTATCTCCGTCGTGACAGGATAGAGGAGTGGCAGTTCCTCGGCGCCATTGAGATGACCCTCGACGATCCGACGCGCATTACTCTCATTGCCGGCCTTCGCGAAATACGCAACCACGTCTGCCGACTGAAGCGCGTTCAACGCTTTCAGTGTCAGCAGCTCTGGATCGCCTGGTCCAACGCCAACACCGATCAATCGCCCAGTCATGCGGCCCATCTTGCTGTCCTCATATGCCCTCTCTCGCAAGGGCATTAAGCGCGGCCGCCGTCATGGCGCTGCCGCCCATCCGTCCACGGACAATAAGCCATGGGACGTTGTATGAATGCTCCGCCAGTGCGTCCTTGGACTCAGCCGCTCCTACAAACCCCACCGGGATTCCGAGTATCGCGGCAGGTTTCGGCGCGCCGTGTTCCATCATTTCCAAGAGATGGAATAAGGCCGTAGGCGCGTTACCGATTGCGACGACGCTGCCCTCGAGCTGGTTGCGCCACAGCTCAAGCGCCGCGGCCGATCGCGTCGTCCCGAGCTTCTCAGCTAACTCGGGCGTGCGTTGGTCGCGGAGTGTACAAATTACGTCGTTATTCGCAGGCAGCCGCGCGCGCGTGACGCCGTGCGCCACCATTTGGGCATCGCAAAAGATTGGTGCGCCGTCCCTCAACGCTTGCCGAGCGTTGGCAACGAAGTCGTCCGAGAATTCGAAGAAGGCGGCAGCATCGACCCGGCCGCAAGCATGGATCATGCGTACGGCGATTTCCGCTTGCTCGGGTGTGAACCGCGAAAGGTCTGACTCCTCACGGATAATCGAAAAGGAGCGCTCATAGATCGCGGCGCCATCGCGGATGTAGTCGTGCTTAAGCATCTTCGCTCTCCGCGACGATCTTGCGGGCAACCTCTTCTACCAAGTCGTCCGAGTACGCCTCGCTTCTCGGCAAGTGGAGAATAGCATCGCTATCGATAAACCCGGCTCCTTGTTCTATGCCGAGGATTGTCAGGGGTGCAGGTCTCGGATGAGCGCAACCTTTGCTGCAGCCCGAAATGTGCAGCGAGAACTTCCCCTGAGGGACGCGTTCGGCAATGCGCGCCGCAAGTTCGCGCGCGGGTATGTGTCCGGAAGCACAGAGTGGCGCGCCGGCACAGGCTGCTATCCGCCGGCGCGGGTCGCGGGCGTCGACGACAAAGCCGAGCGTATCCGCAGCCGTCCCGAGCGCGAACGCGGTCATCTCGCCGATTGGTCCCAGCAACAGCGTGCGTTGTGGCGCAAGCACTGCCCATTCAGCGCCGTTGGCTCGGGCAATGCGTGCGAGCGCGATCAGATCCAGCGCGTGTGCTTGTCCAAACGGCAGCGCCACGCCGATCGCACAGCTATGGTCGTCAAGCCGATGGAGTCCGATCGTTTCTGTCGTTCGCGCGGCAGGTATGTCTGACGCCGTCTCCAAGAGATCTCCTGCTGCCTTCAAGAACCGGCCTACACCCTCTCGCGCAACAACG